>JAHFBZ010000034.1:5489-23811 GCA_023249725.1 Methanobacteriaceae archaeon | reverse complement strand
TATCATTATTTTTTAGTATTTTTTGGGATTCTAAATAAGAATTAGATACTGATTTTGCTTTACTCCCCGAGGAATTATAAAAATTGCATTTAATGGCTATTTTTGGAGTATTATTTTTATCTGTTATTATAAAATCAAAATTAGTTTTTATATCTAAATCAGGGATATATTTTTTATTACTAATTGTATAAGATGGATAATTTTCAAGATTAGAATCAATTATATCTTCGATTAATTTTTTAAAAATTTGTCTGCTTCTGTTTTTTCTAGCATTAGTATCAAGCCCGGATTCTAATCCTATTAAGTAACTGTTCAAATCATTAATGTGGTTAAATAATTTGAATATTCCTGTTTTTTCACAGAACTTAATTAAATCATTAGTTGTATGGGTTTCATTAAAAATGAATTTTTTAAATGTTTTTTTATACTGGTCGAATATATCTATACTATCTTGCCGAATTCCTATTATTAATGGAAGTATAGTGCTGATTCTAGGATAATGAACTAATAATTCAGATAGTTTTTCACTTCGATTATTTTCTTCGATATGACTAAGTGTGTTCAGAATACTGATTTCCACTTCGTATTCTTGAAGATTGGAATAAACTTTTTCCCAGTTTATAAAATAGTCATAAGTATAGTTATTTTTAAGGAGAGTACTCATGAAGTAATTTAAATATTCCCCTTCGTTATTATATCCCAAAAGTTCATAATTTGATATTCAAATCACCTTTAAATAGAATCTAATTAATAGTTGTTATTTAATTGTCAACTATTTAAGTATTTATAAAAAAAAAATTAGGTGGACTATTTGAATTTAGAACGATCATATTCAATTTCATCTATTATATGGAATACTTTAGGATCCCAGGCATCAGGAATATGTTCAACGGCTATTTCGAATGATGCACCGCGATATTCTTGTGCTTTTTTAATTGGTATTTTCTTTCGTTCTAATAATGAAGAATGGAATTCTGTTTCGTGTCTTACACAGATATTATGCCTTCTTATGTTACGACGAAATTTTCGAATCCCACTATCAGTCCAATTTGGGTGGATATAGTAGTCTTTACTACATTGGCCTTTTGTTTTGTTTGGACTGTAATTATCAAATGTGCTGTCAAGTGGCCTAAATCTGCAGTCGGTTATTTGCACTCCCCAATCAAAGCATTTAACTCTTTTATATTCCATTTCTTCATAATCTAAGTCATAATTGTACAACATAAATACTGATATTTCTTTTGCTTTATATCCAGCTTCAGTAAGGATAGATATTTGTTTATAGATGTTTTCTGCTTCTTTTAGTGATCCATCCCAAGCTATTTTAGGATTTTTTAATCCGGCTTGCTTAAGCAAAGTAGCTATTTCAGGTTTTTTAATAAGTATCCTCCCATCAAATCCACTTTGTGATTCTATATATGAGATTTTTCTTTGTTCTTTAAGTTCTATCAATTCATGGAGGATATCTTTTATATAGGGATTTGCGATTAAGTTATTATCATAAAAAACTATTTTTTTCTTAACTATTTCATCTTTAATAGATTCTTTATATGTCCATTGAGGTTCAATTTCATATACTCCACAACATCCACATCGACGTATGCATCCTCGGGTAGTGTGTATTATCTGGTAATCCACATTTACAAGGTCATAAGCGGGGATAATTTCTTCAGCAGCTTCAACTGTACCACATATAACATCGTCACATTTAGTATATTCTTTACAATGTTGAGGTAATAATGAAGCATATATGCCACCAACTAACACTGGAACTTTGGGATATAATGTTTTATAATAAGAAACAGCTTCAGCAACATATTTAGACCAATAGGTAAATATGGATGTTACGCAGATTAAATCTGGTGAAAAATCATCTTTTGGAGCTATAGATAACCTTAGTTGATTAAAATCTCCAGTTAATGAGTTATTTTCATGCCTAACTAGTTTAACTTCTATTTTTTTGGTTCTTAAATATGAAGCTAACTTTAATAATCCAATTGGTAAGAAATTCTCATGGTTTCTACTTTTATTTGGTATGGGAAAATCAGGTTCTACAAGTAATACAGATTTTGTATCATTTTTAATCCAATCTTCAAAAAGCATGGCCAAAAATTCCCTCCTTATAATTCTATATTAATATAATTTTTCTGATTATATTCTTCTAAATTTAAAGTTAATAAAATAAATATTAATATTAAATCTAGTTAATTTTATTTAATTCATTTGATTTTGAACTAATTTCTGATTGAAATCATATTTATTAATTAAGCCAACTTTACATATTCAATGTTATAATATTATAAACAAAATATAATATATATTTAGATAGAGAGCTTTTGAATTGTATTAATTACATTAATTTATTGAAAATTTTTTTGGGATATATCAAATTTTTTCATCAATATCCATATCTTCATATTTTTCTAAAAGGAGATACTCTAATTGTTCTATGAATTCTTCATCAGAATCGGAAATCATTTTATCGATTATTTTAATACCCGCATTGGCATATTCTTCTGCAATTAAATAAACTTTCTTTTTATTTAATAGGATATCCAGATCATTTATTTCATAAACAGCAAGAGCATTGATTAGTGATTCTTCATTATCACGTAAATATGATAATCTAACAAAACCATCTGGATTATTTATGGGATAAAACTGTTTTTTGTGGAACCCAAAAACCATGGCCATTAAAAAAAGGTTTTTATTATCATACTTCCTAAAAAGGTTTATTTTTTTTAATCGGTCGTATATTTCCCTGTCATCCTTTTCTATAAATAATCTATCAGGAGCATTTTCAGATTTGATCATATGGCACCACCACGGATTCACTACCTTTTTCAGAATCATTAAACATAATTTTATATTCTGCTCCTACACGAGGTGCAAGTGCTTCTCTTACTTCTTTAGTGTATTCTTCTTCTGTTACCAGCATTGTTACTTGTTTACCTTCAAGATAACCTGGTAAATTTTGAGCTATATTTAATTTTGGTTCTTTTCCAAGTTTTCCAAGAGGAGTGTCAATAATTATGGGAGCATCAAAACCAGAAACAGTATTTAAGGCTGCCATAAATGAAAGGGCTAAAACTTGAGTTTCACCTGCTGAAAGAGTACCTCTTGCCTGAGCTCCGAATTGGTCTAGAACTGAAACATTGTAATCTTCATCAATATTAACTGAGGTGTAAGTTTTCTTTTTCCATATAAGGTTGAAAAATTGTTCTTCGGTTTTTTTTTCAACATCGAGACGAATTTCTGTCATTATTTCTTCTTTGATACTTTTAGCAGCTTCCAATGATTCTTCACAGAAATTTTTTATTAAAGTTAAACTATTTTGTTCAGACTTCTTTTTTATTTCTCCCTCTAATTTTTTGTTAGTTCTTCTGATAATGGTTTCAGTTTCTTTTATTTTCACTGAATGTTCAATTTCACGCCTTGTCAAGTCTTTAACCATTTTTTGACATCTATGGTATTCATTATTCCATTCTTCAATTTCTTCTGAGTCTATTCCCTCAATTTTTTCATTTACTTCCTTAAGTTTGATACTACTGGTTCTTCTTAACTCCTTTATATCATTGATTTTTTTCTTGTATGTAACAATCTTTTCTGAAAAGTTTTTTAAATTACCTATTATAATTCCAATCTCTTTGTTTTCCAAAATTAAATCGGAACTGATATTAGTTATATCACTACAACTTTGAAGTAAATTTTCCAGATGATCTTTACATTCCTGATTTTCAGAAAGTTTTGTACCGCAAATACATATATTTTCTGAGATTAATCTTTCAATAAACTCTTTTTTGTAATCTGGAGGTATTTGGCCTGTTTCCCCCTTTTCTTTTATTTTTAATCTGGTTTCTTTTAAAGCGTCATATGTTAAAATAGATGGTGTCATTTTAAGGACATAATCATTGCGATCAGATATTTTTTCATCCATATCCTTTTCAAATCTATCCAGATTTTTTTCATGAATATTGCGCTGCTTTTGAAGTTCTTTTACGAGAGATATTGATGTATTCTCCAGTTTTTTACGGAATTCATCCTCTATCTTTTCAGATGCAACTCGTTCCCATTTTATATTTTTAAAATCTTCTTTATAGGCTTCAAGACTCTTTTCAAGAATTTCAACTTTATTCCCTAAATTTTCTGCTTCAGGGCTTACCTTGTTCAATTTCCTTCTGAAATGTCTTTGTCGATTTTCTAGATGATCTATTAAATTTTCAAATAAATTTAATTGAGAAATTTTAAAAACTGATTCATGTATTTTTTCCCCAGAATTATTTCCAAAATAATTATTTAATTTTTCCCCATCAAAGAAAAAATATTCTTTTATATTTTCAGGGATCATTCTTGTAACGGAGATTTCAGGATCTGATGATATCTGTATATCATTATCTTTTTGCCGGAACATCTCAAGGAGGGATCCATCTGCAGAATCATATGAGAATTCCTTCATTCTTTTTATTTTACCATTTTCTTTTTTATATCCAAGAGAGCGCCGGAAAATGATAAGATCATCATTTTTTTTCATATGTATTTCAACTTTAACTATATCTTTATCACCTTCTGGCATAGATTCTGACCTTGAATTGTTTAAAAGAGGTAAACCGCTAGATTTTACAGGCCTATGAATTTCTTTACCATATAAACACCAGGTTATAGCATTAAAAAGATTTGTTTTGCCAGCACCATTGGTTCCCTGAATTATATTAAAATTTTTCTCAGTATCGGGGGTTGCTAAATTAATTTCCTGATCCCGATACTGGCGAAAATTACTAATCTTTATTTTATCAATTATCATTCTTCAGCGCTCCATTATTTCCATTTACTGGCGTGTCTGCGAATTATTGTATCATATTTAGATGTATATTGGGGTTTTGCTTCATGTTGTATGCTATTTTCAACCAAAAGGGCTTCCCTCAAAAATGCTTTAATGGCATCATCATATTGACTGCTATTGATTTTTTTTATTATTTTAGAATTTGGGTTCTCAGGCATATTTTAACCTCACTCATCTACTCCTAATTTTTTTTCTAATTCAGTGATAACATTTAAACAATCTTCATGGTTTATTGCAGTGGAAGCGAACTCACGATATCGATCTATCTCTTTTTGGATGAGTTTGCGTTCAACTTTTTTATATTCATAATCTTCTAAATCTGGTTGAGGAATAACAATCAAATCATAAATAATGGCCTTTTCTTTTCCAGGATCTCTTCTTAGTATTCGGCCTCTTCTTTGAACATATTGAATTGGATTTCGAGTACTGGACATCATTACAGCGATTTTGGCTGATGGAATATCTATTCCCTCATCAAGACATTTTATGGCCACCAAAGCTTGATATACTCCTTTATCAAAGTTTTTTAATAGGTATTCTCTTTGAGAAATGCCACCATATTCTTTTCTTTTATGAACCCCTTCTTTCATGGTAAATTTATGTTGAATGATGGCTTTTTCATTTAGTATCTTCTGAACAGATTCTATCTGCCTGGGAGAGCAATATACTAAGGTATGTTGAATATTGGGGATATTATCCAATATGTTTTTCAATGATCCATATTTGTTAGATGCATTATCCACGATTTCATGTCTGTTAGAAATAAGTTCAGGTAAAGAATTACCTTTTGAATAAGCTTGAGCAATTTTTTTGCTTAGTTCATTGTAACTGGATATCTCTTCATAATTTAAATCTACTAAATATGGTTTATATTCATAGGGACATAAAAATGACTCTCCAGTGCTGGGATTGATAGTATTTATGGCCTTTTGAAGGTCAAATTTAAAAACGGTTCCCTGGAAGAAGTCCATAATCTCCCCAGTACCATCTTCATCCATCCATCGAGATGGTGTAGCACTAAGGCCCAACCGATAATCATATCTAGATATGAGGCCCTTACGCATTTCTGGAGCACCAATTCCATGGACCTCATCTACTATTAGAAGAGTTTCATTATCTTTGTTACTTGCATCATTTATCAAATCAATGAATTTAGGGGAAGACATTGTTTTATGGGTTGTAAGGACGATTATATAATTATAGGTACCTATTTTAATATCAATCAGTGCATTCTTTAGTTCTTTTTTCCATTTAGGATTGGTACTATCTGCAGTCATTTTGTGAGAGAATATCCCTATTTTCTCTAATTCACGTTCCCACTGACTTACCAAATGATTAAATGGACAGGCAATAACCACCAATAATTTATTTTCACGAATTATTTTTTCTTTTAAACAACCCAGAGCAGTAAGTGTTTTGCCGGTTCCAGTGGCCATTTCCAGCAAACCTCGACTGCCATTTTCTGTCCAGTTATGGATGGCCTCTATTTGATGATTCCATAGATTTAACTCTGTGATGTAATTTCCGGAATAAGTCTTTATAGGAGGTTTTTCTGGAGCATCTATCCAATATTTATCCCCAAATCGCTGGTTTAAATAAGTTAAAATATCTTTTAAAAATTGTGAAATTTTATCAATGTCTTCTTCTTTAAGTTCATTAGAACTTAATCGGCTTTCTAAAGGGCCTTTTTCTTTTTCAATATTTTCAAAATCAATCAATTCTAAAATTTCTTTTTCTTCTAATGTTTCTAAAAGGCCTTTAAATACTTTAAGGCCATTTGCAGAGTGGGGTATGAATTGGATTTCCTGGTATTTGAAAAGCCATTGGGAAAACATGGTTTTTAATATATTTTCAGGTATTTTAGGAGCTTTAACTGGAGTTTCCGATTTTAGGGTTTCTGAGGAATATAATTCAAATTTTAAATTGTCTTCATATTTTTCTATAAAATCAAGAGATTCTTTTTCATGTAGGATGTATGAGTTTTCACCCATTTTTTCAAGATATCCTAAATCTTCTGCAGCTTTTAAATAACCTAAAAATGTTGAACGAGATATTTTATCATTTTTCTCTTCGAATTGATCAACTTTGGACTTTTTTATAAATGCGGTGTTAAATTGAACTAATCTTCTTAGCTCTTTAATACCTTTATAAGCAGAGTCTTTTTTTAAGCATAATTTACATTTCCTGGAAAGCCCATCTTTTTCTGCTTTACTTTTATAAAATTCTTCTAAAGGTAGTTCTTCACCACAGGATTCACATATTTTTAACTTAATTTCAGTTGATGGATTTGAGTTATTAAATTCTTTTTCGTCGGGTTCTTCCAATTCGAATGGTTCAATTGACTCATATTGTGATAAAAATTCGTAAAGAGCATCAGTTTTATTTAATACATATTTATCTTCATCTATTTGCTCTAGATATCCTGTAGTAATGGCAGTATTTAAATATGATCTAAATGTTGGTATTGAAATACTGCTCTGTTCTTTTTCAGCTTTTTTAATGACTGTTTCTTTAATGAATGGCGTATCTAATCTAACATATTTTCTGAGTTCTCTAATACCATAATATGCTTGATCTTTTCTTATACAGCATTTACATTTTTTTGAAAGGCCACCTTTATTACTACTTTTATAGAAATGTTTTTTAGCTAGTGATTTTCCACAGGACTTACATATTTTTAATTTAATTTCAGTTGATGGAGTTGAGTTATTAAATTCTTTTTCTTCTGACACATCTTCAGAATCTTTCAATTCGAATGGTTTAAATGACTCAAATTCATGTAATAAGTCATAAAGAGCCTTATTTTTTCTTATAACAAAAGTATCTTCATCAATCTTTTCTAGATACCCTAGCTCTTCCCCCGGCCTTATATATGACAAAACTGTTGATCTAGATTTATTATGGAATTTTTTGATCATTGCCTCTTTTTTGAAAGGAATATCATATTTTGCAAATCTCATTAGTTCTTTAATTCCTCTATAAGCAGTATACTTATTTTTGCATGACTTACATTTCCGGTCACGGCCATCTTTTTCAGCCCTACTTTTATAAAATTCTTCAAATGGCAGTTCTTCTTCGCAGGATTCACAAATTTTAGTTTTTGAATCTTTATCGAGTATAATTCCCCTAGCCTTATACTTCTTTGAACCTAATAAATTCAAAAACTTCCTGAAGTTATTTTCATCACCTAATTTGCTTAATGCATATGCTGCGGCCCGAATAACTTCAGGGTCATCATCATTTTTTAATTTAAGTAATGGTAAAATGGCTCTTTTATCTTTTAAATCACCTAAAATACGTGCTGAATTATTTCTAACATCTGGGTTAGGATCATCAAGTAAGCTTATAAGTGGTTCCACTGCTTCTAGGCCACAATTTAAAATTTCGCTTTTAATTCTAAGAACAACCTCGGGATTACTTAAATCTGCAGTTTTTAAGGAATCAACAATTTCTTTACTTTTTTCATTCAATTCCTTATGTTCTAAATCATATGCTCCACTATCTATGGATTTTATCTGGTCTGGATTTATGTCATTTTCTTCACAGAATTTATTGAAAGCTTCTGTCGGTTCTATAGTGAATTTTTTCAGCTTATCATCGTATTTTATTAAATCCAGTTCTTGTAGGGCCCAAATATAATTCTCAAATAAACTAAATGATCCTTTCACATTATTTTTAAGGTAATTCCAGTCAAATTCTTGATCTATTTTAACATACTTCAACAATTCTTTTAGTCCTTGGATAGCGGTTCGTTTTTTAGAGCAACTTTTACATATTTTACGATAGCCGTCTGGCTCTCGGTTGGATTTCATGAATTGGGATACTGGAAGCTCTTTTCCACAGAAATTACATTTTTTATGGCCTGAAAGTCTATTTTCTACCTCTCCCAGAGATATATCAAATTCTGAGCAGAAATCCTGCAAGTTTGCATTATTTTCAATTTTAAAGGTTTTTTTATTTTCATCGTATTGAATTAAATCTAATTCCTGTAAAACGAATATATAGTTCTCAAATAATTCAAATTGTTCCTTAAAGTTCTTTTTAAGGTATTCTTTAGTAAATTCGGTGTCCATATCTATGTATTCTATGATTTTTTTAAGTCCTCTGGCTGCATTTTGTTTTTTACTGCAACTTCGACAGGTTTTCCTGTAACCGTCAGGTTCTGTACGTGATCTTAAGAATAAGGATAAGTCAAGTTCTTTTCCACAGATATCGCATATTTTGTGATTCTCAGAGGGGGTTTTTGAATTATTTTCTGGTTTAATTATTTTTTCTTTTTCCAATGAAACGTTTGAATCATTTTCACTGGTTAATGCTACTTTAGGCTTTTCAATACTAGGTTCAGGTAGAACTATTTTATTTTCTTTAAAAAATTGTTCTAATTCATCTGTTTTTTCTAAAATATACTCCTTAGATGACCCATTATAATTGATTAAATTCAGTTCTAGAAGTATATCTAAATAATAATAAAATAAAGAAGGATTTATATCAATTTTTTTTATTAAATCTTCTTTTTTAAAGGGAGTATTGAAATCAACAATTTTTATTAATTTTTTCATCCCTAAAACAGCATTTTCTTTATTTGAACATTCTGAACATGCTCTTTTTGGGCCTAGGGGTGTAGATATGCGAAATATAGGAGAGTCAATATGTTTACCACATATTTCACATGTTTTTATTTCATTAGTTTTAGTTAAATTATTATATTCATTTAATGAAACGCCAAAATCAATTGAAAATTTATATAAATCGTTATTTTTTTCTAATAGGTATTTATATTCTTTTTTATCATATTTTATAAATCCAAGATCCTCTAATGCCCAAATATACTTTTCATATAATGGAAATTCTGCGCCCGTTTCTTTTTTAAGATCTTCCTTGTGGAATTTTTGGCCTATTTTAACGTATTTTAAAAGTTTTTCTAATCCTCTAGCAGCATCTTCTTTTTTACTGCATTCTAGGCAGGTCTTAGCATATCCATCTGGTTCACTTGATTTTTTCAAAAAGTTTGATATGGGTAGTTTTTTTCCACAAGAAACACATTTTTTATTCTTTATTTCATCAATCAATGAAATATTGAACTTTTCACAGAATTCCAGAAGACTTTCGCTTTTTTCCAGGATATATTCCTTATTTTTAGTATTATATTTTATTAAATCCAGTTCCAGAAGAATATTCAGATAATTTTCTAATAATGCAGGTTTTTCAAAAGGAACACTAATTTCTATTATTTTAAGTAATTTTTGAAGTCCTTCTGCGGCTTGGATTTTTTTTCTACAGGCATTACAATTTTTCTGGCGCCCATCTGCTTCTACAAATGATAAAGGAAATTGAGAAAGTAATAGGTCCTTTCCACAAGTATCACATTTTTTAGTTTTTTCAATTACTTTCTTAGGAGCTTCGGGTAAGGATATATCATTTTTTTCACAAAACTCAATAAATTTGGAACCACTTTCTATGACATAATGGTTTGATTCTCCATTATAGCTAATTAAATCCCGATCTTGAAGAATATTCAGATAATTTTCAAGTAATGTAGGGTAAATATTGGTTTTTTCTTCAATAATTTGCTTTTCAAAGGGTACATTAATATCAACATATTTTAAAATCTTTTTCAATCCATTTGCGGCTTGTAATTCTTTTTTACAATCCAAACAAATTTTATCATAACCATCTGCTTCTGCAGGTGATTTAGAGAATTTTTTTAATTCCAGATCCTTTTTACAGTTATCACATTTTTTAGTTTTTTTGTTGGAATTAGTCTTTAGTAATGTTTTTGAATCTCCATTTTCTTTCTTTATATCAATGGATTCTTTAGGAGCATCATATTTATTAGAAATTAGATTATTTGTAAATTCATTTGGAGTTTCAGGGATTTCTATGGAAAATTCTTTACAAAACTCAACTAATTTATCGGTTTTTTTTAAATTATAATATTCAGATTTTTCATTATATTCCAGCAAGTCTAATTCTTCTAATATCCAAATATATCGTTCATAAAAATTAAATGAACCGCTGATTCTCCCCTTGAGCTGTTCAATGGTGAATTTTTCATCTATTTTTACAAATTTTAGCAAATTTTTAATTGCTCGAGCGGCGTTCTGCTTCTTAGTACATTTTCTACAGATTTTTCGGTAACCATCCGCTTCTAATTTTGTTATAAGAAACATTGATAATTCAAGTTCTTTTTTACAAGAATCACATACTTTAGTTTCCTTATTAGTCCCATTCTTAAGATTTAAATCTTTATTGGTTTTATTTCTAGAATTATCATTTTCTTTAATTTTTACACTGCTAAAAGAAACACCATATTCCTCTAATTGTGGTGTTTTTGGTAAAATGTAAAAGTTTGAACCTTTAACGGCCTTAATCAATTCTAATTCCAGCAATATATCCATATAATATTCAAATAATGCAGAATCAATATTTATTTTTCTAGAGAGCTCTTCTTTTTTAAAGGGAGTGTCTAAATGAACATATTCTGATATTTCTTCTAATGCTTTGACTGCTTTTTGTTTTTTAGTGCAATCTCGACAGGTTTTGCGATGTCCATCAGCTTCCATAGCTGACCTAAGAAACATGTTCAGGGGCAAATCTTTCCAACAAATATCACATATTTTAGTAGCAATATCTTTTTTTTCTGGCTCAGAATCTGAATCTTTTTTAAATACATCGTAATAATTAATTTTTCGAGGGTCTATGTCTTTTTGTTTTTGATTTAATACGCCTTTGGAGTTTAATTGCTGTGCGGGAGTCTTATTTTCCTGTGACATTTTGTTACCTGATATCAATAATAAAACAAGTATTGTTTATATTTAATATTTACATGACATATGTTTAAATAAATATATCGATGAGAATTAAAAAGAAATGATTATATATGTAAAATTTAATTAATAATTATACATTTTGAGGGTGATTATATTAAAGATAAAAAATTTCACAATTCTCCAAAGTACTGGATTCATCGGCTTGAACCGGATTATATTGACTCTTTCCATAAAAAAAAGATAATCAGTGCCCGTAGCCCTCAGGCCAGAACCATTAACAAGATTAAGATTAAAGACAGAATTCTTTTTGTTTGCCCCATTAATGTGGGAAAATCTAAAAAAATAGCTTTTGTTGGATTTGGTCTTGTAAAACGACTATTCCGCTCTGATGATGAGATTCTAGGATTTGATAAGTCCACCCACAAAATTGAATTGGCGGTGATTAAATATTTCCGAACTCCAGCAATTGCTTCGGAAGTTGATGGTTTGAGCTTTATTAAGGATAAAAAGAATATTTCCAGTTATTTCAAATCAGAATATAGGGAAATTCTAGAAACTGACTTTAAAAGAGTTTTCAGAAAATCAACATCCACTGATGCATTTCCCACATATTTTGAGACAATTTCCTTTAATTATGATGAATTTATTCTTAATTCCATTTCTGGATTATATGAAGTCCTTAAAGAAACTCAAAATCTAAATCAAATTGAAATTAAGGAATTTATTAAATTATTACATGTTTTAATTAAATCTCAAGGAATTACAAAGGGTTTAACAGAAATAAATAATTTTTACCGATATAATGTATGGAAAGTAGGTATAGTACATACCACTTCTAGGGACCCTAAAAAATTTGTTCAACTTTTTGATTCAAGGGGAAACGATAATCAATTGGCATATATTAAACTGCGGTGAGGGGTTAAAATGGAAAATGAAGATATAATCAGAGCACTTAAGGATGGAAATGTTCCTCCAGAGGGCACTTTTGAAATTTCGGTGGGCAGGGATTCAGAAATTTTAGAATTTCAAAATATACTGGAAAACATTAAACAAGGAAAAGGTTCCGCAAAATTCGTGGAAGGAAAATTTGGGACTGGAAAATCATTCTTACTGAAAATGATTGAGGAAAATGCCCTGGAAAATAATTTTGTAGTCTCTAAGATAACTATTACTCGTGATGTTCCATTTAATAAATTTGAAGAAGTTTATAGAAAGATTGTAAGCACTTTAAAATGCAAAACTGGAGTTTCACTGCAGCATATAATTGAAAGATGGATAAATGAACTTAAAATCGCTGCCATGGATGAAACGGAAGACCCTTTACAGCAAAATCATATAGTGATGGATAATATTCACATGGATTTACAGAGTGCTCGTAATTATTCCAATTCCTTTGTCACAGCCATTGAAAGTTACTATGAGGCTTCAGTAAATGGTGATGATGAAATTGCTAACTATGCTCAGGCCTGGCTTAGATGTGATGATAATATTCCTTTCACTGTGAAAAGACAATTTGGAGTTAAGGGTGGAGTTTCTAAGGAAAATGTATTTGACTTTTTAAAGGCCTTATCTGCTTTTATTTCATCTATAGGTTATAATGGTCTAGTTATATTGATTGATGAGATTGAATTTATTATAATGCTGGCCAATAAGAATATCCGATCCACGGCCCTGGATTATGTCCGGTATTTGTATGACGAGTGCAATTTAGGTAATTTTGAAAAGACCCTGTTTGTAATGGCCGGTACTGATGAATTTTTTGAGAATCCGGAAAAAGGAGTTCCTTCCTATCCGGCCTTGCATCAGAGAATTAAAGATGCTATAGAATCAGAATATAAGGATTTTAGAAAGCCTATTATGAAGCTGGAAGGATTCACCAATGAAGATCTGGACACCTTAACTAGAAAAATCCTGGTATTATATTCCTCAGTATATGGAAATGAAATCACCGATAAATTTGATGATAGTTTAATTGTAAGTATCATTGATTTCTACAAAGAAAAATCGATTCTTACCGGTTCTGTACAGCCCAGGGATTATGTTCGAGGAGTAGTTAGTGCTTTGGATATAGTTCAACAAAATCCAGATAAATTCGATTCAGGTGAAAAAATAATTGATTTATTTGATAACCTGGAATGGGACAATTTTGATGATGAACTAGAAATATTTGAATAGTTCATTAATTTTTTTTATTTATAATCGATAATTAAATTAGAAATAACTCCTTTAATAAACTTGGCTAAATTATCTTCTTCTTTTCCATTTTGACCTGGATTGAGAGGGAATGCACCTACAGAAGGAATGTAATTAGCATCCTCTACTTTAAATATAGAATCTTTCTGTGTGCCTGGGTATAATACGTAGGCCCCTTCAGTTCTGAGAATAGCGTCTTTGTAAGTGTGCATTTTATAAATATCGCCATTTTTGTATTTATAAGATTTTTCTTCTTCTGAGTCTCTTTTAATGGCCTCTTCTTCTTCTTTTTTATTTATATCTGCTTTCTCGTGTGATAGGTTTGCTGATTTTATTTTTTCGTAAAAAGTAAGTATTTCAACTTCAGAACGGTATTTAGCATCAAAATGGATAAAAAATGGTTGTGAATTGATTTTTATTAAAAGAGAATAATCGGGCCTAAATGCTAAAGAATAAGATTTATTTTTGGTATTTTGTGAAAATAATCTATTATACATTAATTTAATTTTCACATCATTATCATTAATTTTTAGATTAAAGTTATGGGCTGAATTTTCACCTTTTTTAACGTTAATAGACCATTTATCCTTATTTATTTCATATACATCCTCAAAATCTAATTTTGTAAAGCTTAGTCTGTTTAGGACTTTAAGCAGTTTGAAATAGCACCAGTACTCGTATAATTCGCTTAATCTTCTTTCATATCCTTTGAAGTTTTCACTAATTTCTTCCCAATTCAATCGGAAGGATAGTTCTAGCATCAGGAAATACTTTAGGATATCCCGGTAACCCTCTCTTTTTTGAAGAACCTGTGAATTTAAAGGAGTGAACTGCATTCGACCTACTTCTTTAAGCCATCTTTGAGAAAGATAATAACCCAACTCGTCACTAAAGTCCAACAACTTATCTTTAATATATCCATCATTAGGATCTTTTAACAATTTAGCAATTAAATAATCTAATGATTCTAAAAAGTACTTAAAAAAACGATTTTCTGGAGTATCAATACTGTCATGATACCTAATTTGGTCAACTTCATTTGGCATGTATTTGTTGAATTTTTTAGGCCAAAGGTTAGGAGTATTCTTAGATTTATGTAAATTTTCAGGAGTGCTGATGACTTTAATCATTTCACTGGGCCCTAAGTTAGATGCAAAAGAACTGGGAACTGTTTCCACATAACTTTCAAGTCTAGAATACATATTTCTTGTAATGTATTCATAAGCAGCAGGCAAGTTCTCTGGCCGGAAAAGATATTCTAAAAACATAAAATCTTCGTATAAAGTGCTACTTTTTTTATAATCTACCTTAAAATTTTGGTACAGTGGTGATTTTGATTCAAAAATCAGACCAGAAGCATATTCTGAAAGATCAGCTATCATAGCAGGGTATTGCTCATAATATTTGATTTTCTTAGATCTAACTTCAATAGGAATAGGTATTGATTGAATTTTATCTTTTATAACGTTAATAAATGATTTTCCAACATAGCTTCTGAAATTTAATGTCCCAGCACAGCGATAATGATTGGAATCGCCCATACTAAACCTGAAAGGCTTAAAAGGTTTATGAGAAAAATCTTTCTTCATTAAATCAGGTAAAACCTCAAATTCAGATGAAGAATCATCTGATTCAAAAAGAATTTGATATTCCGTTTCTTCTAAAAGCATTAAAGGAGCAAAATTCTTTTTATTAGGATTGCAGCAATACTGTATGGGCGTTTCATTATCAGGTTTTTCTACTAAAGGAACATTTTCCATAATTATTAAATCTTTGGATGGTTGGCTAGTTTGCTCTACTTTGCTAAGACCACTAATAGTCATATTACCCATTAAATTTCCATTTTTGTCTTTCAATTTGAGAAAAACTTTTTGTTCCATAGAAAATCCTCAGTTAATAAATGAAACATATCTTTGTTCAGCCAGTACTTTGTCCATTTCTTGTAGTTTAATCGCGGATGAAATGAACTTTATATCTAAATTTGATAAGTCATAGAATCTTGGAGATTTTTCACTATCTATTGATAAGCACTGGTTAAATAGTTCCAAAAGAACATTTCCAATGGCCCTTTCTGAACCGTGAATCTTGGGAAGCATCTTTTGTTTTATCTGGGCATCAAAGTATCTCTCCCAATTATTCCATGTTTCTGGTTTTCCTTCATAAGTCCAGGCTACACACATGAATCTGAGAATTTCATTTATTACTCTGAATCCAAAGTCAAATCCAGCTTCTTTAAGGATATCTTGGAAAGAATCGAGTTCATTAGATAAAATATCCCACATTTTTTGTCCAGATATTGTTGAAACTTTTTCTAATTTCTTTCTAAGATCATTAATATTCAATTCACGAATTCCAGAATCTAATAATGGATTTTCAAGATATTCCAAGTTACCCCTAGGAGCATTCAAATTGAATTCATTATTCATGTAATTTTTGGCAGAATAAGTGGAAAATTCAATAGTATTAGTCCTATCTAAGACCTTAGGAGAGAACATATAAGTGGTTTCGTCTACATTAACGGTTCCAATAACTAATAGATTTTTAGGAATGTTCAGTTCTGATTCTAAGTCTTTTTTCTCAGTATACAATGGTATGCTTTCTCCACTTTCTAAAGCCGATAAAAAGTCAGCAAAATATCTTTCCACATGAGAAAGATTCATTTCATCTAAAATAAGGAAATGAGGAATTTCTTTGTTTTCAGGTTTTTCAGATTCCTTAATTAGTTCAAAAGCCGGCGTTTCCTGATATTGATCACTGATTACATTATAAAAACCAACAATATGTCGGTTTTCAGTCCAATTGGCCCCAACGGGAACTATTTTATACTGGGTTTGAGCAGTTTCTTGTTTCTCAGAGACAAATTGTGCAAATAATTGGGCCAATTTAGTTTTACCTGTTCCAGAATTTCCAGTTAATATCACAAAGGGCTTAACTTTTACAGATAGTAAGTAATTCTCGATGGTTTTTCTATCAAAGAAATATCCTTCTTTAATTAAATAATCATAAAATGAACTATTTATACCAGTTCCAATAATATCTCCTGTTTCTTTTTCAGGAATCTCATCATCCCCATATTTTATTTTATTTATCTCCTTTACAAAATCACGCACATTATACGGCAATTTTGGATCATTCAATTTTCCTATTAGAACCATTTCGGTCTCCCTATCACCATCTTGAACTAAAGTCCAATCTCCTTTATATTTTTCGTCAAAAATTTTCTTGGAAAAATTTCCACCTAATTTACCCCTATGCAGGATATAATAATCATTATTTGAGTCTTTAGCTATTGCACCAGCCACAGCTCTCCTAATTCCATTTATGGGAAAATTGATTTCACACAGTATAGTGTATCCTTTGCCTTCTTCAGGTTCTTCCAGACCAAAGCCATTCCAATAACGACTATCTTCAATTTTTCGGGATTGAAACCAGATTCCTAAGTCATTAGACCAATACATAGTTCCTTCTTCTTGACCTCCCTGAAAACCAGCCCTTGCGGTAATAGTTTTATTGGCTAAATTTTTTATTTGATCTTCAAATATTGATTGAGCCTGAGAAATCTCTGTCTCGTCTTCAACTACTACTAGTTTATTATTCTTTTGATAAATAATCTCATAGAGGTCTAAAAATTCTTTTAAATCATTTACCATTATATCTTCTGAAGTTAAATCCTCTGCTGAATAATATTTGGAGTAAATATTCCCTGCTTCATAAAATGGGGCGAAATTTCCTGTTCCTAATGAAATATCAGTAATTAATTCATGGGACCTATTAATTTCTAATATTATTTTTCTAAAAGATTCAGAACTATTTAACAAATACTCTTTGGCCTTTTTATTACCATATTTATTCCTAATATTAGTTACACCTTGATTTAAGGATAAATAAACCCCTTTCATATCTTCTGTGAATAAATAAACAATATAATATCCAGACTGTGCAGAAGATGTAATTTCTGGATTGAAAATACCAATCCATGGTAAATTTGTCCAATTTCCTTTCCCAGGAGATCCTGTAACTATAAAATTTTTGTTTATTATACTTTTAATTTCATTTGGGAGCTCAGATCGTAATACTTTAGCCAAAGGGTTGCCAGTAAAATTTTTATTTTTTTCAGAAAGATAATTTTTTAGTATTTGTTCAAAGTAATCTCTTAGAATAATTATACCCCCTATTACTAATTTTGTATTTTACTTAACTAGTTAAAATTTTTTATGATAAGAACATATAATAATAAGGGATTATTATGGTAACTGGTGAAAAGTTAATAGAAAAAATAAATCGTGAAATTGAAAGTTTAAATCTTGATTATGATATTTTTGTAAAAGGAAAAAATGGGTTAAATAATATTATCTTGTTTAATGAACCAGATTTATTTCAAGGTGAAAAATCTAGATTCAGATTAGGTAATGGAAGCATAATGATTTTTAAAAATAATAAACCTATTTTAGCTATTGAAATTGTTTCTAAAGGACCTACACCGCCCAAAGATATGGCGGGTCCTATTCCAGTTTATATG
>JAHFBZ010000034.1:0-5479 GCA_023249725.1 Methanobacteriaceae archaeon | reverse complement strand
TTTATATGATATCTAGAAAAATAAAATTGAATTATAATAATGGTGTAGATAAAGAATATGATCTTAAGGATAAATTTCCATTAATTGTTGTCGTACCAGATCAATCTGAGAAAAAAAGAAATCAAATTAATGATTTAAATGAAAAATTTAAAGGAATTTTCAATTTGGGTGTTGAATATTCTGCCTTAAACGATTTTGAGATTTGTGTTGATTCTGATTTTAAAGGTATTTTAAATAAATATTTAAAATTATAATCAATTAAACTAGACAATAAATCTTAGTAGGGACGGCTTCTGGCTTCTGAGTAAAAATTATATTTTCAAAGGTTATCTATAATTGGGGATAAAATATGAAACAAAATAAGTTAAATGTTAATGGTAATGATATTACACACTATTATATTGGAGATTATTGGCCTTATTATAAGAAAAGAGATGCTTTCTCAAAACAAGTAGTAGATTTCAAAAGTGGAAATTATGTTATTATTGACAATTTCGCTAAATTGATTGCTGATTCAAATAAAGCAGTGACATTTGATATTATCGTACCGATTCCAAGTAGTTCTAAAGGAAAAATAGGAGATGGAAGTAAAATATTAACTTCTAAACTAGCAGATGCTTTTCAAATTACTAATGGTGTAGAGGCTCTAAAAAGGGTAGAATCAGTTCCAGCTTCCCATAAATGCACTTTTGAGAATAGGCCCACAGAAGAAGATCATTATAATACTATCACATGTAACGAAATGGTTAATAACAAGAGAATATTGCTTTTTGATGATGTTTATACTTTAGGAAGAACTTCAAGTGCATGTAGTCGTAAAATATTTGAAATGGGTGCTTTAAATATAATTTTATTAACTTTAGCAATAACAGTATAAGGCGTTATTTATGATACAAAAGACGATCGAAAATTATGATCCAAAAAAATTGAATGAATCAAAGGTTTGTGTATTGTCAAAGTCTTCATTTTTAAATGATAATATAAAAATTAATTCAGAATCATTTTTCACAAAAATTAATTTTGATTATAATAAAATTAGTATTGAATCTGAGTTCTATCCATTCCTATTAAAGAATATAAATAATCCTCCTTCTTCATTATATGTTGAAGGAAATATTAATTTATTAAATAAACCTGCTGTTGCTATTGTAGGGACAAGAAAACCTTCTAATGAGGCCAAAAAAGCTGCTAATAAAATTGCTAAATATTATGGAAAAATGGGTTTTGTCATTGTTTCTGGTTTAGCATTAGGAATAGATACTATTAGTATGAATTCTGCATTATCTGTAGATGCGCCGGTAATTGGTGTCTTACCTTCTCCATTAAATGATATTGTTCCTAAAAAAAACAGAAAACTTGCTGAGAGTATTATTGAACGTGGTGGACTTTTAATATCAGAATATTCTGAAGGAAGTAATGTCTACAAATCAAATTATATTAATAGAAATCGTATTATTAGTGGAATTTCATTATTAACAATCATTGTTGAAACATCTACCGAAGGCGGCACTATGCATACTGTTAATTTTGCTAAAGATCAGAAAAGACCTATTATTGTGGCAGATTTAGAAGCTGAAGGTAATAAAAAGTTAAAAGAAGAAGGATTTCCGATTATTAATCTTGAATACTTAAAATAATTGTTATTTGGCTTTAATCTCCGTAGGATTAGAACACTTTTGATTACTACACCGAAGTATTTTTAATTCTTGATAATATCTAAGAGGAGTTTTACATTTTTCACAAAGCATTAACTCGTGTATTTCATTGACTGAATTACAAAAACGTTCAACTTCGTCTATAGATATATTTCCAGCCATTAAATTTTCATGAGATGTTAAATTACCAACAATACGGGTTTGTTCAAGTTTTTCAAATGCTTGGGAGATTTTATCTTTAAATTCTTGATCTTGAATTAATTTTGTTAATCTTACTTTGGCGGGATCTAAGAGATCATTTACCATAAATCGACCTGAAGGATTAATCATTACAGAAGTCTTACAGTTAACACAAATATTTTCCAATAACCATTCTAAGTACCTTCTACCATCATTTCCTGCACAATTTTTGTCCCCATTTTTAATTTTTTCTTTAATTTGATCCCATCTAGGTTTATATGGCTTTATGCTAGGACCTTCCTTTATATTCCATCCAATTATTTCTAAATTTTCAAATTTGCTCCCTATTTGATAAGCTCTTTGAGCAGCTTGAATTTGTTCAAACCATATTTTATCATGAGTAGTGATTATAAATTGTTTATCCCCAAATTCGTCAAATAAAAGGTTACAAACGTTTTCTCTATGTCTAGAATCAATTGTTGATACAACATCATCTAGAATCAGAATAGGGAAATCATTGTTAAATTTTTTAAATAAAGCTAAAAATATACATAATCCTAAAGAATCAAGATGCCCCTCACTGCTTAAAGCTCGAGGATCTTTGTTTGTTTTTCCAAAAATTGTCATTCGAATATCTGTACTGCCTCTTTTAGCCATATCAATATTTAATTTTATATCTTCATGAAGATCTTTCGGATGTAAAATATCATATAAATACTGAATTTCTTCTTCAATAGAATCATATATTTCCTGTATTTTCTGTTTTTTCACAATAGAGAATTTTTCATGCATATTTTGGGCAATTAAGAGATTCTTTTTTAGGTTTGAGATATCATCACAAATACTTTTATAATTTTTAATCTCTCTATTTAATTCCAAAATCAGTTTTAATATCTCTGATTTTTTTTCATCCTCTTCATTGGGAGATAAATCTTTTTTAAGTTCTTCAATTTTTTCTTTTAACCCATTTATTTGTGTTTCTTGGGAATTTTTAAGTTTGGAATAACTATCTGAATTTATTTCACTTTGAAGAACTGAATTTACAGTTATTAATTCTAAAAATGCATTAATTTGGGTTACTTCATTATGAATTTCTTTTTTTTCATCAGTTAATTTATCAAAGGTCTCTATATTAGATATGATATCTTCATAATTTCTTTTAGTCGAGTTGAGATCTTCTTTAAGTTTTTGTATTAAAGTATCAAGCTGATTTTTTTGTTTTTTTAATTTTTTAAGTAAATTTAAACGAACATCTATCCTATTGATTAAGTCTTGTCCAGATATTTTCTGTTCGCATAAAGGACATTTTTCAGATTCAGAATTTATTATTTCTTTAGACTCTTCGAGAAGATTTATTATAGATAATTCATTCAATTGATGAGAATTTATAATATCATTCTTAATTGCGTCAATTTTTTCTAATTTTCCAGGAATTGTATCATTTAGTTGAATAATACTATTTTGAGTTTTCAAAATTGTTTCTAAAGCCGTTAATTTAGAAATATCAACTGTTTTTACAGTTTCATTTAATTTATATGCATAATCTTCTAAATCATCTAATGATTCTAATGTATCATAATTTTCTTTTTCCAATAATTTATTGATATATGGTAAAATATCATCTTCTTTTTCAATTTCATATTCTAAAAGTGATTCTATGGATTTTTTTTTATCGTTCAATTCAATAATTTTAAAATTTAATTCAGTATTAATAGATTTTTCAGCTTCTCTAAATGCAGCTTCAATTTTATCCAGTTCTTTTATACCCATTGAACTTCCAATGAATTCGTATCTTTTTGAAGGAGTGCTATCAATGAATCTTAGAATTTCCGATCGTCTTAAAATGAATTTACTATTTTCTGCGTTTTTAAATAATTCTTTAAGAGAATTAGGACATTTAAAAGCCGAATTTAATTTTCTTTCAACTAATATTTGGCCGGGATCCATTTCTAAGTTTATTCTCAGAGGTTTGGATGATGAAACATGTAATGCATCTTCTTTTAATTTAAATGGTGATGGATGTGAAATTTTTCCAGTGAATATAAATTCCATTGCATCAACTATCGAACTTTTTCCTGTTCCATTTTCGCCGTGAATTAGTAAGCTTTTTCCACCAATATCACGCTTAAGCTCAGGTATTCCTCTAAACGCTTCGATTTCAATTGTTTTAATTTTCATCAGAATCAGCTCGTTTGATTGATTCTAAAATTTTTTCTTTTGAGGATAATTCTGATGTTTTTAAGTTTTTTAGATTATTTATAACATAATCTGGAATTATTTCATCATCTTCTAAGTCTTTAAAAAAATCAACTAGTATTTGATCAAGAATATTTATATCCCCCTCATTTTCACTCATAAAATAACACCTATTATTAATCAACAGAAGATAATTTATAATTTACTATTTAATAAAAATAGTTAATTCTAGATTATTTATTCATATATTTGTTATATAATCTTTAAAAAAACTTTAATTATGTCTTAATTGGTTATTTGTGCTGGTTCAATGATTCTATGTTTATAATAAATCCCATAGTTTTTATATTATTAATTAATAATATTGTATATGGTTAATCATAAGGATGTGTTTCAATGGGATTAAATTTAGTCAATTTAGAAATGGAAGATGTAAGAAAATTAATGCTTGAAGAACTTGAATTAGATGTTGCAGAAAAATGCATTTATAAAGGTAAATCTCTGAAAGAAAGTCATGAAGAGGCCTATATAAATTTGTTTAGAGATTCTATTATGAATGGGACTTCTGATAGTTTTTCAAGTAGTATTGAGATTAATAATTGTCTTATGAGTCATGTTCCAGATCCAAAAACTAAATCTGGTCTCCGTAAAGTTTCAAAAATTGCCCATATTACTTTAGGTGAAGGAGAATTCAATCGATTTTATATTAGGGCTTTGTGTAGAATCGCAAGTGATCAAAGTTTAGAATTAGAAATTTATCGTGCAAAGAATGTAAGAAAACCTCGTCCAGAATCTGAGGCTAAAATAGGAGAACTAGTTGATCCTGAAAGTCTTCTTATTAATCTAAGGACTAACCCTATTGTTAATGAAGCATTAGGTATTCCGGATCCTAATTCTGGATTAAGTATTAAAATTATTGAATAATTATTTTATTTTTTTTCAAAATATTAATTTTTAAAACTTTAAAATAGTCAAACTCAAGCTTATAAATCGAAATTCTAAAAACTAATTAATATATATTAACAATATATCACTTTAGTAAATAAAGGCGGGAAAGGCCCTATGAACCATGAAAATGATTTTCAATTGGAATCATTATATGATCCTTCATTTGATGTTTTAGGCATAGAATTATGATGATTATGAATACAAAACATCTATAGAACTCTCTAATGATGTTATACTTGATTTTGATAAAAATAATGTTCCAGTGGCCTTGGAGATATTAAATGAATCCAGTTTTCTTAAAATTTTAAGTCAAAACCGTTGTTAATACCTGGAGAAAAAGCAAGATATAAAATATGAACTTTATCAATTCTAATTTTAAGAAATGGTTTGCTATTTTTATATGTCGATTTTATTCCCACATCAACAGTAAACGCAGTAACTACAACAGAAAAATCAGTGGGAATGCAGAAAACAGGATTACCAATAGCAGGATTAATACT
>JAHFBZ010000033.1 GCA_023249725.1 Methanobacteriaceae archaeon | reverse complement strand
AAATTTTTATAATAAACTTTATAATAAAATCATTCCATTTTACCATTTATTCTTCTTAAAATACCTTTAAGAGTATGGGCTTCTCTCCCAGTAATAAAAGCACGGCCTAAAATATTTTTAAAAGTTTTAGTACCATTTTTCTTTTTGTGCGGAGGAATATCCAATTTTTCTACAATATTTTCCATTTCTTCTATTAAATATTCCTTTTCGCTTAGAGAGGCCTCTTCTAGGCCTTCTACATTAAATTCATTTCTATTTTTGAATATTTCATAGAAAATAATGGCTGCAGCATGAGTTATATTCATAATGGGATAAATTTCATCTGTGGGAATGCTTACTACTGCATCGCAAATTTCTATTTCCTCATTATATAATCCATCGCCTTCTCTTCCAAATAAAAGTGCTATTTTGCCTTCAGTACGTATGGATTCGGCGAGTTGCTGTGGTTTGAGAGGAATACGTGATAGTTTATAACTTCCACCTGGAGTTCCAGTCGTACCTATTATAAAATCTATTTGTTTTGATGCAAGTAAATCTGGAATAGATTTGTGAATTTCAGCATGCTCTACCAGTTCACGTGCGTGCATGGCCTGAAAATAAGATTCTTTTTTCAGATCACATGGATTTATAAGAATTAAATTATAAAGACCAAAATTTTTCATAGTTCTGGCTAAAAAACCAATATTTCCTGGAGATTCTGGCTCTACAAATACCACATAGATGTTATCTTTTAAAAAATCTTTTTTTTCCATTTTTATCTCCTAGAAAATAACTAAAAAATAATGAAATTGAATTAATGAATATATTTATAATAGTTGGATTAATGGTGATTTTGGTAAAGGAGTTTATAAGTTTTCAAATCCTTTTTCAATTCTTTTTATAAATCATTTCCATCAATCACTTATTTGATTTTTTATTTATCAATCCAAGCTATAAGCCATATCTAATAATTCTAGAATATTTAGAACCTTTATATGGCCCAATCCCTCTTTCTTCAATGAGTCTTGGATATGTATTTGGCAGAAGGGACATATGGTAACTACGGCATCTACATCCAGTTTTCCAATCATTTTTGCTTTTTTCTCACCTAAAGCAGATGCAATTTCAGGTTTTCCAGATTTAACTCCTCCTCCAGAGCCACAACACTGGTTAGGTTCATCCATTTCAACGAATTCTAAACCTTTAATTTTGTTTAATATTTCTCTGGGCTGTAAGCGGATGTTCTGACTTCTAGAAAGGTGGCAGGGGTCATGATAGGTCACTTTCATGTTAACTGGCTTGGTATTGCCCATATCTAGCTTATCAACAAGGAACTCGCTGATATCCATTACATTAAATTCAGCACCGAATTTAGGGTAATCTTTCTTTAGTGTGGCCCCACATCCAGCACAGACAGTGATTATGGTATCATATTTACTCAATGCTTTCTTGTTTTGTTCTACTAGATTTTCAAGTGCATCTAGTTGCCCGGTTCTTATCATAGGCGAACCACAGCAGACCTGATTTTCAGGAACATCTACCTTAATTCCATTTTCTTGGAGAACTTTTAAAAGAGCGAAACCAATGTCTGGCATTCGATAATCTACGAGACAACCTGTAAAGAAGGCTACATTTGGTTGAGATTTAGAATCAACAAATTTATCCGAACATTGAGCTTTGTTGGGGTTTGATAAGGTAGCTGAATCATGTACGGCTTTTATGAAACTTTCTCCTAGAGGATCTACAGACCTTCCTGTTTCCATGATTGTCTGCTTAAGTTTCTTGTGAGGCTCCAATGGCCCTACATCTTCCCTACAAGCAATGGCTCTTAATTTTTCAATGGCATCTCCGGTGATACTAATTTCCTTTGGACAAACTTCAGCACATTTTCCACAAGTGGTACAACAATAGAGTCCTTCTTCAAACCCATTCAATGCCCTATCTCCGGTGTCTCTAGGATCTAAAGCAAACTTAGATAAGGACCTCATGAAATATGGTCCTGCATATTCTGAGCTCTCTTCTATAACTGGACATGCAGATAAACAGGAGAAGCATTCAATACAACTCCTTAATTTCTTAGAATCAACACATTCGCTGGCAGGAATGATTTCAGGACATGTTTTAGCTGAATCATTTGTTAAAGAGCCATTTCCACACTTTTTTAGAAAAAGCCTCATTTTTTTAGCTTTTTCTTCTATTTCACTTCGATCAACAATAAAATCTTTCAGGACTGGAAAATCTAAAGGTTCTATGATAGAATCTGGTTGAATTTCAGCTTTACATGCTAAAACAATATTTCCATCCATTTTTAAAGCGCATGAACCGCACTGGCCTGCTCTACAAGAGCTTCTAAATGCAAGATTAGCACCATAATGGTCATTTATAAAATTAAGGGCGTCCAGTACCTTCATCTTTTCTTTTTCTTCTATTTCATAAGTTTCCAGATGGGAATCAGAATTTGCCCCGGGATCAAATCTTAAAACCTTGACTTTTATCATTTTTATCTCCAGTTAATGCTTTAAATTAAATTTAAAATTATATTCTATTTTTAAAAATTTATTGATATTTGGGATAATTTGTATTTTAATTTCTATTTGCAAGTAATCTAAAAACAGCAATAGTGGATATTTATAATCCTTCCACATTTATTTTCAATATCAATTTCTATTAATTTATCAATATCATTTATTCAATTTATTTAAAATAATATTGTGCAATATATAATATAATATTTTTGAAATCAGAAAAATTGAATAAACCATATACTATTCGATAGTATATTAATTGTGATTAGTAAGATAATGCAGCAAAGATTAATGTTTTAGAGACATAACTGGCCTATTTTCTAAGATATTATATTCGAAATTAGATTCAAATATTAATAGCATTTATATTTCAAGAAGTACAATTAATAGATAATTAAAATAAATATGCATTTTAAAATTGAATTATAAAATTAGGTTCAATTACTTTATGCTACCCGTTTTTTAAATTAGGCCATTGAAATATATTAGACATTAAATAGATTATAATTAAAATAATTGCATTATAAACTATATTTAACTTAAAAATGATTAAGGTGATTTAATGAATCTTAAAGAGATCGTCCAAGGTAAATCCGGAGAAAAACTGTTTTTGCTGGGTAATGAAGCCGCGGTAAGGGGAGCATTGGAGGCAGGAATTTCAGTAGCTGCCACTTATCCAGGTACTCCTTCTTCAGAAATTGGGGATGTATTTTCAAAAATAGCAAATGATGCTAGTGTTTACTTTGAATTTTCTATCAATGAAAAAGTGGCCATGGAAGTCGCTGCAGCTGCTGCAGCTTCGGGTGTCCGTTCATTTACTTTTATGAAACATGTTGGTCTAAATGTGGCCTCTGACTCATTTATGAGTGTGGTCTATACTGGGGTTCGGGGAGGAATGATTATTCTCTCTGCAGACGACCCATCCATGTTTTCATCTCAAAATGAACAAGATAATCGTCATTATGCTCGACTGGCTAATTTGCCTGTTTTGGAGCCTTCTAATCCTCAAGAAATCAAAGATTTCATGAAATATGGTTATCAAATTTCAGAAGAGTTTCAGATTCCTATTTTGCTAAGGACTACTACTCGGGTTTCCCATATGAGGGGAATTGTAGAATTAGGGGATATTCCACAATCTAATCGAAATAATACTGAAATTAAGGAATCGAATAATTCTAATATTAAAGGATTTTTCCATAAAAATCCATCAAAGTTCGTGCCTGTCCCGGCAACGGCCAGAATCATGCACAAAGACTTAGTGGAGAAAATGGAAAACATTTTAGAAGTTTCCAACAATTCTGATTTGAATATAATTTATTATAATGGACAAGTGATTAAAAAAGACTCAGATTCAAATTTAGATCTAAATTTTGACTTTAAGGGAGCAAATTTAGGCATAGTTACTAGTGGAGGTGCATTCAATTATGCTTTTGATGTAGTTGAAGAAATGGGCCTCAATATTCCTTTATTAAAACTTGGATTTACTTATCCTTTTCCTAAAGATATTATCTTAAAATTTGCTCAGAACCTGGATAAATTGCTGGTTGTTGAAGAAGTCGATCCTATAATGGAAAATGAGATATTAAAGATTTTAGGTGCTGAAGGACTTTGTAAAAAGGTTCATGGAAAGCTGGATGATTCATTATCTCTCATTTATGAATTTAATCAGGATATTGTTAAAGAATCTATAATTAAAGTTTTAAATTTGACTGAAAGTCAAAGCGAAGCTCAAGATTCTAATTTAAAAACCACTAAAAATAAAGTTTCAGATGATTTAGCACTCCCTAATAGGCCACCTACGCTCTGTCCAGGGTGTCCACATCGGGCTGTTTATTATTCTATAAAAAAGGCCCGTGAAAATCTTAATATAAATGAGGAAGATTTAATTTTCCCTACAGATATTGGATGTTATACTTTAGGAATTGAATCTCCTTACCAAGCTGCAGATTACCTTTTAGCCATGGGTTCTAGTATTGGTACTAGTTGTGGGTTTTCAAAAGCTACTAATCAGAATATTGTCTGTTTTCTTGGTGATTCTACCTTTTTCCATTCTGGAATCCCACCACTCATTAATGCGGTTCATAATAAGCACAATTTTGTGCTAACAGTTCTGGATAATCGTACTACTGCCATGACGGGAGGCCAACCTCATCCAGGTCTTCCTATTGATGGAATGGGTGAAGTCGCACCTGAAATTTCTATAGAAAACATGGTTAAGGCTACTGGAGCTGAATTTGTAGAGACTATTAATCCTTTGAGCATTAAAAAGACGGTGGATACCTTTGAGCGAGCATTAAAATATGATGGTGTGGCAGTAATCATTTCCAGATATCCTTGTGTTTTGATAAAGAATAAAGAAACTTCTAAAAAGGAAACTAAAAAAGCAGTAATGGCAGTTGATTCTGAAAAATGCAGCCAATGTATGGAATGTATTTCTAAAATGGCCTGCCCAGCGATCTATGAAACTCAGGCCTCCGGAGAGCAATCCATAGAAATTGATGTCATGGCCTGTAAGGGGTGCACGGTTTGCGTCCAAATGTGTCCAGAAAAAGCTATTAGAGTCCGGAAGTGATTTGTATGGATAAATGTAACTGTAATAATAATTTAAACAGTGCTCAGTGTGGTAAATCTGAGTTTAAAAATGATAATATTAATAACTCCCTCAATTACAAACCCCTCGATAAATTTCAGGATTCAAAGACTATATTAAACTCTTCAACTTATGAATCCCCCTATAATATTTATATTTGTGGTGTAGGTGGCCAGGGAATTATAAAAACATCCATTGTAATTGGCGAGGCAGCTATTTCTGGAGAAAATGGTGTGGTAATGAGCGAAATCCATGGAATGGCCCAGAGAGGAGGAGTTGTTTCCACAGAACTTAAAATTGGTAATTCAAAGAGTTCTATCATTGAGGAAGGCAAATCTGATCTTTTACTGGCATTTGAACCACTGGAAGCTGTTCGTGCAGCACCCAAAGCTAATAAAAACACAGCAATAATTTTTAATACATCTTCTATAATGCCTTTTAATATATCTGCCAGTGAAAATCCTTATCCTGAACTTTCGGATATCATTGAGAATTTGGAGTCTAAATCAAATCATGTTTTTGCCCTTGATGCAGAGAAGATTGCTAAGAAAGCAGGCCATATTCTTTCTTTGAATATGGTAATGCTAGGGGCGACCACAGCAGTTAAAGGATTTCCAATAAAAAAAGAATTGATATTGGACTCTATGCGAAATAATTTGCCTGAAAAGAGCATTCCAATTAATATGAAGGCCTTTGAAGAAGGATTTGAATTTGTTAAGTCTAATATTGATTGAATTAATTAAAAAAAAATATTAATTATAACTTAATTAATATTTTATTCTTTTAATTCCTATTTAATTTTTCAGCCATTCATTAAGGATTAATATTCTTTTATTTTCAGATATATTTTTATTTTAAACAAAAACTTTAATCAGAAATTGGAAAAAAATTAGAAAATTAAATTAGAAATAAAAAAAGCAAGAATTAAAAAATAAGTAAAAAAATAATAAATTTAAAGTTTGTTAACGTCTTCGGCAGACATTATGTTAATGTTTGACTTTTCTAAAGCAGCAATGCCTTCATCTATATTTTCCGTTTTTATTACTACAATGGCCTTGTCTTCATTCTTCTCTACAAAGGCGTAAAGGTATTCCACATTAATCTGAGAATCGTATAAAATGCTCAATATGCTGTCCAGGCCTCCTGGTTGGTCTGGGACTTCTACAGCAATTACTTCATTAACTTTAACCACAAAATTATTTTCTTCCAGCTTTTTCTGAGCTTTTTCTGGTTCAGGAACTATTAATCGCAGAATACCAAATTCAGAGGTGTCTGCGATGGAAAGAGCCCTTATATTGATATTGTTCTGGGAAAGAATGCTTATGGCTTTTTTTAATCTACCTTCTTTATTCTCAAGAAATATAGAAATCTGTTTTAATTTCATTTAATCCCCTCTTTAATTTTAAATAAATATTTAGTCAAAATTTCGTTTATCTATAACTCTTACTGCTTTTCCTTCACTTCTTGGTAGGCTTTCTGGCTCTACTAGACTGATATTAACTCTTAAACCAATTTCACTGTGTATATAAGACTCTATCATCTTTTTTACTTCTTCTACATGTTTAACTTCATCAGAAAATAGGGTGGGTGAGGCCTCTACCTGAACTTCTAATTCATCTAAGTGTTTTGGCCTAGTCACAATAATTTGATATTGGGGGTGTAAACCTTCTATTTTGAGTAAAGCCTTTTCGATTTGTGATGGGAATACAATAACTCCCCTAATTTTTAGCATATCATCTGTACGGCCAGTGATTCTGTCCATTCTTACTTGAGTACGACCACAATCACATTTTTCCTTTTGCAATCCAGTTATGTCTTTTGTTCTAAAACGAAGAATAGGCATACCGTCTCTGGTGAGTGTAGTTAAAACCAATTCTCCTTTTTCTCCTTCACCCAGGGTTTCCTGTGTTTTAGGGTCTATTATTTCAGGATAAAAGTGATCTTCAAAGATATGCAGCCCGTTCTTGATTTCACATTCCTGGGCCACTCCAGGGCCGATAATTTCGGTAAGACCATAAATATTCAAAGCGCTAAGGCCTAAACGGTCTTCTATAGCTTTTCTCATTTCTTCAGTCCACATTTCTGCACCAAAGACTCCGGCCTTTAGATTGAGATCTTTGATATCTACACCATTTTTTTCCAGAACTTCGGCTAGATACAGTGCATAAGAAGGTGTGCAAGTTATTATGCTGGTTTGAAAGTCCTGCATAATTTCTATCTGCCTCTGGGTGTTCCCTGCAGATATGGGGATAACTGTGGCTCCAATGGTCTGTGTTCCGTAGTGAACACCTAATCCTCCGGTGAAAAGCCCATAACCATAACAATTTTGTATTTTATCTTTTTTGCCAGCTCCGGCCATAGTAAGTGCTCTTCCCATAACTTCTCCCCAGATTTCAAGATCTTTTTGGGTGTATCCCGACACAGTTGGCTTACCTGTTGTTCCAGAGGAGGTGTGGACCTCTATTATTTCTTCTTCTGGAACGGCAAACATTCCGAAAGGATAAGAATCCCTTAAATCAGTTTTAGTGGTAAATGGTAGCTTTTCAATATCTTTTAATGTTTTAATATCTTCTGGTTTGATATTCAATTTATCAAAACGATTTTTATAATAAGGAACATTTTCATAGGCCCTTTTAACCACTTCTTTTAATAATTTTAGTTGTAATTCTTCCTTTTCTCCATTGGACATGCATTCGGCTTCTTTGTTCCATATCATGTTATCACTGTTTTAATTTGAAATTAGCATTGATTTTTTATATCGGCTTAAAAATGTAGATTAACAAATTATTACTAATAATTTAATTCGTTTATAAATCATTTATAATTTTAATATTGAATTCTTATGAATTATAATATTATTTTCTTACAAATTATTGTTCATTTCTTTTTATTTTACTTTTTTGATTTGAATTTGAACAAAATAAATTTAATTAATAATTTAGATTTTTTATATATTATTAATTAGGCCCATTTTGAGAATTATTTGACAATTTTTAAATAAGATAATTGGTTTAATAGTAATGATTAAATATTAAAGATCATATTTTGGTGATATGAATAAAGTCGGAGGTGAAAGTATGGAAATTTTGGGCATACCAGATCCATGGGTTTGGGGAGCTTACATTTCATGCATTCTGGTGACTATTCTTTGCATTGTTTACGGTATTTTAAACTGGAACAAGGGTGACGAAGATGAAGAAGACCAGATAAAAGAAGAACTAGAATGGGAAAAAGCAGAACAGGAAATGGAAGAAAAAGAATTAGGTTTCTGATTAAAATCTGATAAATTTTCTTAAATTATAATTTTAGTGTCGATTTTTAATTACAAAATTATTAGAAATAAAATAGGATTGTGATCATATGGATGTACTATTGTTATCAATTATCGTGTTAGCATACATCATTATAATAGGTTACACCGGATACGTGGCTTGGAAACGGACTAAAACCGCAGAAGACTTCATGGTAGCCGGTCGTACAACCCATCCCTACATCATGGCCATGAGTTATGGTGCTACATTTATTAGTACTGCAGCTATTGTCGGTTTTGGAGGAATGGCGGGTGTTTATGGAATGGGCCTTCTTTGGCTCACTGTTTTGAATATCCTAGTGGGAATATTCATTGCATTTGTCTTCTTTGGAAAGAAAACTAGGAAAATGGGACACAATTTAAAGGCCCTAACATTTCCTGAACTTTTATCCAGAAGATTTGACAGCAAGTTCATACAGTACTTTAGTGGACTGGTTATATTCTTGGGGATGCCACTATATGCTGCAGCGGTACTAATTGGTATGGCTCGTTTTGTAGAAACCACTTTGAACATTGATTATTCCATAGCACTTGTTGGGTTGGCCTTAATCGTAGCCCTTTATGTGATATTCGGAGGAATTAAGGGTGTTATGTACACCGACGCAGTTCAGGGAACTATAATGTTCTTTGGGATGCTATTCCTCTTATTTGGAATTTACTACTTGCTAGGTGGAGTTACAGAAGCCAATCAGGCCTTAACTAACATGTCTAATTTAGTCCCTCAAGCTGCGGCAGCCACAGGGGCAACGGGATGGACATCTATTCCATCGTTTGGAAGTCCATTCTGGTGGACCTTGGTATCTACCCTAATTTTAGGAGTTGGAATCGGTGTTTTATCTCAACCACAGCTCATTGTTCGGTTTATGACTGTTAAATCTAACAAAGAATTAAACAGGGCAGTATTAATTGGTGGTGTATTCATTGCATTAATGACTGGAACTGCATTCATTGTAGGAGCATTATCCAATGTGTACTTCTATCAACAAACGGGCCAAATAGCTATTGCTGCTGCATTAGGAAATGCAGATAAGATAGTTCCTTTATTCATTGCTACGGCTATGCCTTTATGGTTTGCCTACATTTTCATGATTACTTTGATCTCTGCAGCCATGTCCACACTTTCTGCTCAGTTCCACGTTCAGGGAACTGCTTTAGGTAGGGATGTTTATGAAACTCTTTCCAAAAAGACTGGTGGGGCTTCTACTGTTGTAATAGCTCGAGGAGGAATTGTAATCGCTGTTATTTTGGCAGTAATTCTGGGATTCACTCTTCCAGCAAATATTGTTGCTGTAGGAACTGCACTTTGGTTCTCACTCACTGCTGGAGCATTCTTAAGCATGTATGTTTGTGCTGTATACTGGAAAAGAGCCACAACTACTGGTGTAATTGCTGGAATGCTTGGTGGAACTATTGTAAGCGTATTCTGGTTGCTATTTGTTTACAAAAAGTCTGCAGTAGCTCTTGGATTATGTAATTTCCTGTTTGGAAAAGCTACACTGATTACGGGAATGCCATGGAATGTTATTGACCCTATTGTATTGGGACTTCCTATAGCTGCTATTATTACGGTAGCAGTAACATTATTAACCAAACCTATGGCTAAAGAACATATAGACAAGTGTTTTGAAGGGATGTAATCCTTCAATTCATTTATTTATTTTTTTAATTGATTTTTAATTTATATTAAAAATTTAATATTTTTTTTTAATAAACGAAATTTCAATTGTTTTTCAATTTTTTTTTGGTTAGGATAAATTAAATATATTTAAATAATTTGCCATACAAATAAGCTAATGGTGATAATATGAGGATTGTGGAAGAAATTGTTGGTAAAGAGGTCTTGGACAGTTCTGCAGCGATTATTGGTAAAGTAAAAGACGTGGAAACAGATCCGGAGACAAGAAAAATCGAAGCACTTGTTTTAAGCAAGGGTGGAATTTCAGAAGGACTGGGATTGTCTAAAGGGGAGACCATTGTTCCTTTTGATATGGTAAAAAAAATTGGAGATAAAGTTCTACTTAAAAGTGGAGTGGAATAATTTTCCTAATTTTTCCAATTACTCTTTATTTCATTTAATTAGTTTTATTAATTAGTAAAACTTGAATATTTTTGTTAATAGGCTTATTATAATTAATTTATTAATATTTTAGTTTTTTATTTTACATATTTTTTAATTATTTTCCAGTATTCAAATTATATCTATCGAGGTGTTTTTGGTGCAAGTAGTTGGAATATGTAGTTTATGTGGCAAAGCAGGAAGAATGAATACTTGCTCTCTTTGTGGAGCAATAGTATGTTCGGATTGTTATTATACGCCGAAAGGAGTCTGTAAATCATGCAAGAACAAAGTAAGCAGAAAAGTCATTTAATGGACTTGCTGGAGAAAAATCAGGTAATAAAATTTGGGAAGTTCATTTTATCCTCTGGAAAAGAGAGTGATTACTATGTGGATATGAAAAGGGCCATCACTGATCCAGAAATTCTCCAAACCATTGCAGAAATTATAACTTCTAAAATTGAAAATGATGATATTGATAAAATAGCTGGGCCAGCTTTAGGTGCGGTTCCTATAGCTACAGCCATATCTTTACATTCTAAAATCCCTCTTCTTATGATTAGAAAAGAGAAAAAGGGTTATGGAACTTCAAAGTTAATTGAAGGTGACTTGAAAGAAAACGACAATGTTATTGTTGTGGAAGATGTTACCACCACTGGGAACTCTCTTTTAAAGGCCATAGATGCAATTGAAGGTAATGGTGGATTTGTAAAAAGAGCTTTTGTGGTTGTTGATCGCTGTGAAGGTGCTCAGGATAATTTCAATAAAAAAGGAACTAAATTAGAACCTTTAATCTCTATTGAAGAATTTATGAAATAATCTGTATAGTAATCTAATTTATTAAAATTTTTAAAATGAATTATATTTATTTTTTAATTTTTATTTCAGATTCTTTTTATTCTTTTAAATGCCGAGCTAGATGTCCTAATTCATTAAATATTATATCGATACCTAGCTTAACTGCATTTGGGGATCCAGGCATTGCAATTATAATTGAATTCTTGTAAACTCCGGCAATGGCCCGGCTGAGTATGGCTCCAGCACCTAGTTCTTTATAGGATTCTGCTCTAAAAATTTCACCAAAACCACTAAGCTCTTTCTCAAATATTTCTTCTAGAGTTTCCACAGTTATGTCCCGGCTTCCAATGCCAGTACCTCCGGTGCTAATAATTACATCAACATTTTTAGTGCATATCATATCTTCAATGGTGTCTAAAAGCATTTTTGAATCGTCAGGGATTATGGAATAATTAACTAGATTATATTTGGTTTCTAATTTTTCTACTAGCAACTGGCCAGACAAATCAGTGCTGCTGTTCTTGTTTTTTTGATAATCCTCGAATTTAGAATCGCTAAGGGTTATAACTCCACATTTAATTTCACTAGGGACATTTTTCCGGTGACTTTCCATGCTTTCGCTTTTCATAATAATCATCCTGTTTAAAGAATTAATTAGAATAATGAATATATTTTTAATTAAATTTTATTAACTTTTTAAATTAATACAATTAATTTTAATAATATAGTAATTAGGCTATTAAATTTGAACTATTAATATTATGAACATCTATTAACTATTATAAAAATTTTGTTAAAAATCATTAAAAATAGAATTTTAATTAAATTATCTTAACAATTATGGACAACTTTCTAATAAAATTTTTCCTTAAAATCAAATAAAAAGGTTTATATTATTCTTATATTTCACAAAAAAGCAAGTAATAAAAATATTGATTGTAATAGTAGGGTAGGGAGTAAAATTGGATTGGAGGCGGTTCTAATCCTAATTTTAGCAACTATAATGAGTTTAAGAGTCCATTACCCTACCCTTGATTAACATATGTTTTTTAACACTTAAAAAGTTTTTGATTATATACCATAAGCTATTTAGGGCAGTTCAATGCATTAAAAAATCAAAAAAGAGGGTTTTTTCTATAAATAACTAGTTTTAAAACGTTTTTGTAAAAATGGTTTTAATACTTTTAATGATAATGAGGAGTACCATGAAAGAAAATTTTAAAGTTTTAGATGCTTCTGCATTTATTGGGGGCTACCAGCCAACGGATAAAAATAATTTCACTATTTCTGAGGTTACAGAAGAACTAAAAGATATTCAGTCAAAAATGATTATGAAAAATGCCCTAAAAGATGAACTCTTAAAGATAGTTGAGCCTGACCACGAATCCATGGCCACAGTGGAAACCACTATTAAACAATCTGGAGATATTTTAAGACTTTCTAAAACGGATAAAAAGCTTTTAGCTCTATCCATACACGTAAAAAAAGTATATGGTAACGTTATTTTAATCACAGATGATTATTCCATTCAAAATGTTTCTAAATTACTTGAAATTCCCTTTAAAACTGTTTTAACTACAGGAATTCAGAGAATCTATGGGTGGAAAAAGGTTTGCAAGGGATGCAAAAAAGAATATGTGGATGAATATTCATTTGATGACTGTGAAATCTGTGGTTCTCCCATTTTTAAAAAAAGGATAAAGAAATAACTATTATTTATTTAATTTTAATATTTAATAGCTAGTACTTCATTTGCCTATTTTCTCACTCAAAATATTTATACTCTTATCAAAGGCCTTCTGCCAGTCCAGAGGGAACACTTCTTCTCTTCTTTTGGCCTTAATTAATTATAAATAACGCTGAATTTCATGATTAAAATAAAAAAATAAAAGATGCTTAATCACAGCATCCTTTTTTAACATCTTTGCACATTTCTTTTCCTTCTTCAGTGCACTTTATTTCCATTCCTTTTTCAGTTTTTTTAATTTTTGCTACAGTTTTATCTCCACAAACTATTTTACATTCTTTATTTTCCATATTTTTAACCTCCACTTGTCTTTCGACAGTATCGGTTATGCGATAATACTATTTATAATTATCGGTTATACGATATTGGATATCAGATATTGGATAACAAATATTTTAATAAGGTTTTTCCATATCAACTAATATGAAATGTTGTGAGATGAAGGGATATTTGACCTATTTAGTTTTATGGATATTAAGTAAAGAATCAATGAATGGGGCCCAAATCAGCAGGGAACTGGAAAAAAGAAGAGGAACCAAGCCTAGTCCTGGAACTATTTATCCTGCATTAAAGGAACTGAGAAAAAATGGCCTAATAAAAGTAGATGATAACAAGAATTATTCTTTAACTCATGCTGGTGAGGAAGAACTTAAAGTGGCCTGTAAATCATTCTGCGATATATTTTATGATATGGACGATATGATTGATTTTAAAAAATAATTCAAATTATATTTTTTTTCAATTAATTAATAATGCTTTAATTTTATAGGTTTACGCATCTTCTAAAAATAATTATTAACAAATCATAAAAAACCGTTTGCACTGTAACAACAAATTATAAGATAGTATCTGTTCAACAGTATCTTATGAAAATTGGTGTGGTGGTCCATGGGCCATTTATTGTTGATTCCGGTTATGCCTTAAAAATAATTAATTTTTTAAAGGAATATGGTGAGGTCAGCGCTCGTCTGGGTGGAACCATGGGGCGCACAGCAGTCCATGATGCTCATTTAGAAGATTTAATTGATATTTCCACCAAAAGACTTCCCAGTGAATCTATTGATAAGTTTCAAGAGGAAGATTCTGAAATTATTTTTTTAATAAACTCTGGAAAATCAGATGTAACTGGTCATGCCTTTGGATACAAAGTTTTTAAAAAATCTAAATCTAAACCTAAGCTTATCCAAATTGAAAGGCCAGGAGAAGTTGATGGTTGTGTTATTCCCTGGAGAAAATCGATCAGGCCATTGGCCGAGGAAATTGCAGCTAAAATGGGCCTCCAAGTTGTCACACCAAATGTGGTAATGAAAGAGATATTTTTCAATGGAAATGACTGCAACCAAAAAAACTCCATAAAAGGTTCCAAAACTTATCGTAAATTAGTGGGAGTATCCAGAGACGAAAATATTTTCCTTAATGGTATTGTAATTGGAAGATCAACTCAAGAAGAGGTTATTTTAGTCGCTGAAGATGGCATAATAAATAAAATCATGGGTGGGGAACTAAAAACTCATGGTGTGGAAAAACTGGGCAAAATTGATTTAAATAAGGCCATTGTAAAGACCGGCCTTTTAAGAAGATCTACAGTTAATCCCCGAATAGTTAAATCTCGGGAATTGGATGGAAAATTCAAAATTGCTTTTTTAAATCATGCTGCCGAAGACATTTATCGCCTTAAAGACGCTGACTTAGTGGTTACGGTGGGTGATGATACCACTCTAGTGGCTGCAGATATTTTATACCGTTTTGAAGTGCCTATTATTGGAATTACTGATGGGGATGTGGATCAAGTAGTGGAAAGCGGATTTAAAAGTTTAGGATCCATGATTGTAGAGTTAGAAAGTGGTTGGGATGATATAATTGGTGAGATAATCTTTTCTGAGCTATTCTATGGCTCGGAATTCATTGAAATAGATGACATAGAAACTTTTAAAAAGGAATTACTACAACTTATAGATAATACGGCTGCTCAATATTATATAAAAGAAACAGAGATTGTTGAGGTGTAGATTTGGATTTAGAAGCTCTTGTTGATTCTCTCAAAAACTTTGAAGGAGTCACCCGAAAAAAACCAATTAGAGAAATAACAAATATTCTAAAAGACGTTTATAATGTTGCAGGTAATACGGTGCTTAATTTTGGTGATGATGCATCAGCTATAGATATTGGTGATGGAAAACTATTACTCTTAGCTGCCGACGGAATTTGGGGCAAATTAATGACTGCTGATCCTTACTGGGCAGGATATTGTTCGGTTCTGGTAAATGTGAATGATATTGCGGCCATGGGTGGAAAACCAATGGGTATGGTCAATGTTCTATCGGTTAACAATGAAGAATCCTGCTATGCCGTCATGGAAGGAATAAAAGATGGGGCCCGGAAATTTGGTGTACCTATGGTTGGTGGCCACGTACATCCTGATACGCCATATGATGCCCTTGATGTTTCTATTTCAGGTATTGTGCCCCAAAATGCCTTAATAACTAGCTGTGATGCCCAAGTAGGTGACCAGGTTATTGTGGCCATTGACTTAGATGGAAGGCAGCACCCTAAATTTGCCTTAAACTGGGATACCACCACTCATAAAGAACCAGCTCTGATTCAGGCCCAAATTGATGTCATGGGTAAGATTGGGGCTCAGAAACTGGTTACTGCTGGAAAAGATATAAGTAATCCTGGAACTTTAGGGACCTTGGGAATGCTTTTAGAATCTTCGGGAGTAGGTGCTGAGGTTGAATTAAATAAAATTCCCCGCAATGATTCTGTAAGCTGGGATGAATGGCTTAAATCATATCCTGGGTCTGGATTTGTTCTAACTTGTAAGTCATCAACGGTGGATAGATGTTTAGAACTTTTAAAAGAGGTTAGTATAACTGGGGCAGCTGTAGGAGAAATAATCTCTGAGGAAAAACTGTATTTAGAACATGAAGGCCAAAGAAGAGTTCTTTTTGATTTAAAAACAAATGGAATAATGGGAGTAAGAGAAGAAGCTTAAATTTAATGCTTTGAAATCGATTTCACTCTATTATAGTTCTTTAATTTACTATTTTTTAAATTATTCCTTAAACTACTTCTTTCAATTTAATTATCAGATATTATCCTTTTATTTTGTTTTAGATTTGTTTATTGCCCCACTGTTTTTATATTATAAATCTAATTATCAAAAATTGTAAAATTTAAATAACTAGTTCTTTAAAAATAGGTATTAAATAGGATTTAAATACAAATTAATCCATATTTCATTAAAAATATTTAATAAAAAATTCCTAAATTAATTCAATATCTAAATTAATTTAATAAAATTCTCGATATTTTCAATATTAAAGAGGGAATCCAATGTTGGTAAAGGTCAATGGCCAGAAAGTAGAGCTTCCAAAAGGTGCTACTATAAAAGACGCTATTCAGGCTACTAATGCTCCTTATAAAGAAGGCTGTGTTTTAGGAGTTATTAAGGGCAAAGAAGAGTTTGAAAAACACATCAATAAATATAAAATCAAAACCAACCATGGTAGCATAATTATCGAAATGGTTGAAGATGATAATGCTCAAGAGATCGTTAAGGTATGGAAAAAGAATTACAAACTATTTGAAAATCTCCATGTTAGATGGACAACCTCTGATGAGGCAGCCATAGGTCCTATTAAGACCGATTTGGAATCAACCCGTGATGAATTTTTTTATGAAGAAGGAGAAGTCGTTTTAAGTCTTTCTGGTTTTACATCTGATTCCACGCACATAATTTTGGTTAGAGATGATCACTCTGCAGTTTATGGTGTACCCCATGGAAACCGTGGGGTTTTTGCCAGAATTGCTGGTGGTAGGAGAACAGTTCTAAACTTAGAGGATCGGGACACTATTGTCAGTGTCGAACCGGTGATTGAGCGTAAGAGTATTATAAAAAGTGCTGCAGTAACTGATATTGGAACTCTTCTAGAAGAAGGAAATCAAATATTTACTTATGTGTTGGTAAAACCTTCTGGTGATTCTCCTCAATCCACAGAACATCTTTTTGCATTGGCAAAGGATGGGAAAATTAAGGTTGATTATGAATCAAACACATTTACAGGTTTTTATGCCCTGCAGGGATTGAAAAAAGATCCTGAAGCATTAGGTGAACGAAAAAGAGGCACAGTTACTTTTAGAAACACTGGAAAAGGTGTGGGTAAAGTTTATATTTATCGTGAGGATAGGGTTGCCACTCCATCACATAATATTATTGGAAATGTGGAGCAAGGCATACATCTTCTGGATATCGCCAAAAAAGGTGATGAAGTCACTTTTAAAATCGAACCAGAACGTATAATGGCTCTGGCCATGACTCAAAAAGAAGCAGAAGCCTTTTTAAAGATGAGGGGAATTGAACATATTCGTGATGGTTTAACTGATGATGATGCATTGGTAGTTAGTCAGGAACCTAAATTTACCATGGATATTGTTAAAGAAAAGAAAGTAAAAACTTTAGGAATTAATAAAAATAATTTAATAGAAGTTGAATTTAATAATGAGGCTCCACGTTCTTCATGGTACTTTAAAAAGATTTCTGGTTTAATTGATGCTCCTTTAGGATCTATAAAAGTGCATTTTGCTTTCCCTGGAATGAAAGTAATAATGTTTAAAGGTGATTCTAAAGAAGCAAAAGGATTGATTCCAGAGAGCAACCCTCAAAAATGTGTTCATAAGGGAGAATTGGGAATAACCAACATGTCCCGAAGGCATATTGGTATAATTGGTGTTAGATTTGAAGATAATGATGAATTTGGCCCGACAGGAGAACCATTTAATGGTACTAATATCATTGGATCAATAACTAAAGGCTTAGAAAACTTAGAGAAATTTAAAGAGGGGGATTTAGTGTATGTCGCCGAAAGAAAGTCCTGAAGTTTGTAAAGATGACCATACTCGAACCAGAATGATTATTTTGGGCCCTGGAGCCACTATTAGTCAGAGTGAGTTGACCCAAAATTTGCACATGATGGAACTTCCTTTGACCATAAAATCAACATGTTATGGTGCTATGGTTTATGGAGACCAGGAATATGTTGATCAGGCTGTTGAAAAAGCTAGAAAACTGGATCCCTATAATATATTTACCAAAGACCGTGGTTTCCCCCCAGGTGATCCTAGAAGGTGTAGAGGCCATAGAGGGGCTGCCAGAGAAGGTTATCACCAATTGGAAAAGGAATTTAAATTACTGGGTTTTGTTGGTGAGGCTTTAAAAAACCCGCAAAAAGTTGAAATTGAGAAACCAGAGAAAGTTTCTGTGGATGACTTTAGGAAAATTGCTGAAAAATCCTATTCTAAATCAAAATCATCAGATAAATCATCAAAAATTTTAGATGAGGGCTAAAAATGAAAATTACTTCATCATCAAATGGAAAAGAAATTGAAAGCATGGCACTGGCCATTCACGAACTGATTAATAACCTGCCCCTTACTATGCGGACTAAAAATTCAAAAGGAGTACGCATTGAGGACGGTGAAGTTATTGACTATGAATATACTGGTCCAGTTTTAGAAAAAGTTTTAGAAACTGGACAAACCATACGTGGGGAGCCAGAATCTGGACCTTATCAGGGAATGCCTTTAGTTGTAGTCCCTATAAAAGAAAATAATGAAACTGTTGCTGCTATTGGTATAGTTGATATTACCAAAGGCCTTTTCAGTGACATGATTGAGATTTCTCGCCGACCAGAACCAATTAATAATGAACCTTCCAAGGGGGAATTCTATTGAAAGTAGCTATATTTCCACCAAATTCACTCATACTCGCAGATTTAATCGAAAGAAGAGGCCATAAGGCTTTAGTCTTACAAAATGAAATAAGAAAAAAAGTTAAAGACCCTGAAATCGACTCACCACCTTTCAACCTCACTGAAGAAGATCCTATTAAAGGCCTAAAATACGCGGCCATTGAAGTCCCATCTGGTGTTAGAGGAAGGATGTCCATTTTTGGACCATTAATAGAAGAGGCAGAAGCTGCCATTATTATGGATGAGGCTCCTTTCGGATTTGGATGTATTGGATGTGCCAGAACCAATGAATTATGTGTATTCTATCTTAGAAAAAGAGGAATACCTACTCTGGAACTGAAATACCCTAAAACCAAAGATGAAACAACAGAACTTGTAAATAAGATTAACACCTTTTTAGACTCACTGGAGGAAAACAATGGTTAAAATAGCCCAAATTTCGTGTGGAACTGAGTACAGTGGTGTTCAGAAAGAAATAGAAAAAGCAGCCAGTACCTTTGGTGCAGAAATTGTAATCCCTGAGACGGACATTGATTATATTGATGAAGCTTATGAAAAATTTGGTTTTAACTGTGCCAGCTCAGGTATTAGATTAATGATTGCCCGGGCCATGTCTATTGTAGAGGGAAAAAGTGATGCTGATGCTGTTTTCATTGCTACCTGTTTTAGATGTGCGGAAGGTGCACTGGTAAGAAACGAAGTCCGGAGATTTATTCAACAGAACACTCGCCTACCTGTTGTAACTTATTCATTCACTGAGAGAACCAAAGCGGATGAGTTATTCATTAGAATGGAAGCATTGGTTACTACTGTGGCTAGAAAAAGCATACTGGCTAGAGAAAAGCAAGAAGGCCTTACTTTAGGGGTTGATTCTGGTTCTACAACTACTAAAGTTGTTTTAATGGAAAATAATGAGGTTATTGGAACTGGCTGGTTGCCCACGACTGATGTTGTTGGTTGTACCAATGATGGAATTGCCCAGGCCATGGAAGGTACAGGCTATAGTATGGATGATATTGAGGGTATGGGTGTAACTGGCTACGGCCGACTAACCATTGGAAAGAAAATGGAGGCGGAATTGATTCAAGAAGAGCTTTCTGTCAATTCTAAAGGTGCGGTTTATTTGGCAGGCCATCAAAAAGGAGAAGCTACGGTTCTAGATATTGGAGGGATGGATAATAAGGTGATTACGGTTAATGATGGTATTCCTGATAATTTCACCATGGGTGGAATATGTGCTGGGGCTTCCGGTCGTTTTCTGGAGATCACCGCCCGCCGATTAGGGGCGGATATCAGTGAACTAGGCCCTATGGCCATAAAAGGAAACTACAAAAATGCACTGTTGAATAGTTACTGTATTGTATTTGGTATTCAGGATTTGGTTACTTCATTGGCAGCTGGGGGCAGTAAAGAAGACGTTGCCGCTGCAGCATGCCATTCAGTAGCAGAACAGGTTTATGAGCAGCAACTTCAAGAAATTGATGTCAGAGAACCCCTTATTCAAGTAGGTGGAACCTCACTCATTGAGGGTCTGGTGGAAGCTGTTAGTGATGTACTTGGTGGAATCGATGTTATTGTTCCAGAATACTCCCAGTATATTGGGGCTGTAGGATCTGCTCTTCTTGTTTCTGGACTGGGTAAAAGGCAGGAATAGATTATTAGATGAGATTGTGAATTATAGTGTTATATCTGTCAATTTAAAGAGGACTTTAAATGTTAGTGGAATGTTACGATACTAAAGGGGCTGCAGTTTACGAGTTGATAATAAAACAAGTAACTCATGATTTGCAAATTAATAGGTCAATTAAAGACATGAGAGTTTTTATTGACCCTCGAGAACCAGTATTTATAATTGCAGTCATGGTAGCAAAAACAACTCAACCAGTTTTTATTGAAGACCTTGCTACATATTCTTATGAAGCAGAAGAAGATAAGACAACTATCCGTATTAAAGATGAAACTTACCTACCCAATCTACTTAAAAAATTATGGGATATTGAAGGTAGGGAAAAGATACAACAGCCTAGTAGATTTGAAATTATTATTGAAAGCCCCTCTATAGATATTAAAGAAATGGTTGTGGTGGACCCTGTTGAAAATCTAAAAAGAAAAATCTATGATGCCATTTTTAGAATCCTTCCCGAGGGTTTTAGAGTTATAAAAGATCTTTCAGAAGATAATATTGTTGCTATGGCCTGTACTGATGAACTTCTGAGGGAAGAATGGATAGACAAAGGTCGTGAGATGATTAAGGATTTAAAAACTTCTAATTCATCTTTATAATTTTATAAATTAGTATTCATTAAATTGTGCATTAATTTAGATTAAAGAATTTAGATTAAAGAATTTAGATTAAAGAATTTAGATTAAAGAATTTTAATTAATATAACGTGTGTTATATTTTGTCATTAGAATTTATTAAAATTATTTATATTATGAGTGATAAAATATTATTTGTTATTATACGAATAGTTTTATTATAATCGAACAAATTTAATAAATAAATTTAATTAATATCCTAAGTTGAATTTTATAATTGAAATAACATATTGAAAAATAAAAATAAGAGGTCATCATAATGGATGAAATAGAAAAACAAGCAAGATTTGCTCACGTAACTAAAGCTCACCCATGTTTTAATGAAAAAATGCATGATAAAGTGGGAAGAATTCATTTACCTATCGCTCCACGTTGTAATATCCACTGCAATTTCTGTACTAGGGAACTTAATGAATGTGAAATCCGGCCTGGAGTTGCGGCTCGTATCATGACTGCACATGATGCAGTAGAACATGTGGAAAAAGTCACAGGGGATATGTCCATTTCGGTTATTGGTGTAGCCGGACCAGGAGATGCTTTGGCCAACGAAGATACATTTAAATTCTTTAAAAAAGCCAGTGAAGAGTTTCCAGATCTTATAAAATGCATGAGTACCAATGGTTTGCTTCTAGCTGATAAATCAGATGAACTGGCTGAACTGGAGATAAATACTATTACAGTAACAGTGAATGCAGTAGATCCTCAAATTGGGAAGGAAATTTACTCCCATGTAGTTTATGATGGCCAGGTTTATGAAGGAGAAGAAGCCTTCAAATTACTTTCCAAAAATCAACTGGATGGTATTGAAAAGATCACCGAGAAAGGAATCATCGTCAAGGTTAACAGTGTCTTAATCCCGGGATTAAATGATGAACACATCGTGGATATTGCCCGAGAGGTCAAAAAAAGAGGCGCTTCTTTAATGAATGTTATCCCATTAATTCCGTTGGGTAAAATGAAGGATTTCTCCCGTCCGACATGCGCCCAGATTGAAAAAGTCAGGGACGAAGTAGAAGAGATAATTCCTATATTTCGGGCTTGTACTCAGTGCCGGGCCGATGCCTATGGAATTCCGGGTAAAAAGAGTGAAGATAAACATTTAGACATGACCCCGGCCAGTCATTACTAAACTGCTTTCTGTTTTTATTTCCATTTTTTTATTTATTTTATTTTTAATAATTTTTTTATAGGTCTATTATCAAGTTATATCAAGTTATTTTAATAACGGAGCTTATAACTCAACTTCTAACAAACTCGTAATTTTTTTTTCAGATTTAAAAACTCAGGTGTGGAACGATCGCGAATCTTCTCCAGGTCAATATTAAAAGTTCTGATTATTTTTCCAGGGCCATGACTTAAAACAACCACTCGATCGGCCAGGAAAACAGCTTCATCCACATTATGAGTTACAAATATAACTGTTTTCTGTTCTTCCCTCCATATGCGTACCAACTCTTCCTGGAGTTTGTGTCTGGTCTGAACATCAAGGGCGGAAAATGGTTCATCCATTAAAAGAACTTGGGGGTCATTAACCAGAGAACGAGCAATAGCTACCCTTTGTTTCATGCCTCCGGATAATTCTTTCGGGAAACTGAGTTCATACTGAGATAAACCAACCATTTTCAAGTATTTTCTGGCTTTCTGGTATCTTTCTTCTTCTTCCAGCCCTTTTACTTCTAATCCAAAGGCTACATTATCCAATACATTACGCCATGGAAATAAGGAGTACTGTTGGAATACATAGCCTCTTTCTCTGCTAGGGCCTGATATCTCAGTTTCACCCTCAAGTATATGGCCGCTGGTGGGGAAGTCCAATCCAGCAATCATACGAAGCAGAGTGGTTTTTCCACAACCTGAGGGGCCCACGATACATAGAAACTCTCCTTTATTCACATTTAAATTGATATTTTGGAGGGTTTTATGTTCTTTTTTATCTTGAATGAAACTTTTAGTAATATTTTCCAGGGTTATCACCAGCTCACCTCCTTCTCTATTCTGCTGAAAAGATAATCGGCACCTAATCCAATAACTCCAATGGCTAGCATTCCCACTATGGCACTTCCAGTATCTAACATGCTGGTGGAGGTGAATATAAGGTATCCCAATCCGCTATTGGATCCTATCATCTCTGCAGCCACGGTACACATTAATCCCACACCCACACCCACTTTTAATCCAGTTACAATGCTGGGCAGAGAAGCCGGAACGGCTACTTTTCGCAGTACTTGACTATTGCTGGCACCTAATGTGTAGGCGGACTCCAATAATACTTTATCTACTCTTTTAACTCCATCCATGGTGTTTATGAGTATGGGGAAAACGCTACCTACGAATATAATAAAAATTGCTGATTCCAGGCCCACACCAAACCATAAAATGGCAAAGGGTATCCAGGCTATAGGGGGAATCGGGCGAAGAATACCTACCACCAGGCTGGAAAAGTCCTTCACTGTACTGGACCATCCCATAAGAATTCCTAAGGGGATGCCTACCAGTGCAGAAACTGTTAAACCCAGCACCACTCTCATTAAAGTTAATGAAGTGTCCTGAACTAATTGTCCATTCATTAAAAGTGTTTCAAATGATTGCAGAACTTCAGATGGGCTGGGAAGGAAATATGATGGTATCAATCCGGTGAAAGTTGTTAGAATGGCCCAAATTATAATTACTGAAACAGGTAATATCAGTGAAATATATATTTTTCTCATTTTTTACCGCCTAGCAAGATTATCACTTAATTAATTAATC
>JAHFBZ010000102.1 GCA_023249725.1 Methanobacteriaceae archaeon | reverse complement strand
AGAATTTGAATTCATAATTTCTGGGAACTGAATCTGGATTCAAAAACCTTTGAGATTGATAGCGACCCATCATTTCCTGATAGTCGGGATGTACAAATGAGGTACACTTTAACTGGCCTTCAATTTCTTCTTTAGGAAGTCCATAAAGTTTTGCAAATTCAGAATTAACCAGAGAAATTGTCTTATCCTTTTCAATAATAATGGATGCGGTTCCAGTATTTTCAAAAATAGTTCTGTAGTAATTCTCTGTTTCATTTAAATGTTTCTCAGTCTTTTTATCATGAGTTAAATCACGAATAGTCACAATAAAATACTGAAATTCTCCCTTAGTATCTTTAACAGAATTGGTCTTAGATTCAACCCATAAATAAGTACCATTTTTTTTTAGTAGTCTGTGTTCTAAACTAACTATTTTGTTTTTAGAACAAATATATTTTTGTTTTTGCTTAATTAAATCTCGTTCAGAGGGATGTATTAGATTATACACGTTTTTACTTATTAATTCCTCTGAAGAGTATCCCAGGAGTTTTTTGACATAGGGTGATATATAGGTACATATTCCTTCAGAGTCATGAGTAAATATTATTTCTGTAGCATTATCTGCTAATAGTTGATATTTTTCCTTTTCTTGGGTTAATATCTGTTCTGTTTTTTTCTCTTTAGTTATATTTCTTAAAAATATAGAAATTTCATGTGAATTAGGGATTATTCTAAAGTAATACCATTTTTCATGAGGAGGTTCTCCAAAATAACCCTCAAAACAAACCTTTCTTTCGTTTTCAATTGATTCATAATATTTTTCTTCAAAAAAAGATCCTTTTATGCGAGGGAATGCCTCAAAAAGATTCATACCAATGATTTCGTGTCTGCCTCTTTTTAAAATCTTCTCAGCAGCACTATTAAAATAAACAACCCTCATTTCAGTATCTACGGAAATAAATCCATCACTGGTGCTTTCTAAAAGTTTTTTTATTCTATTTTCAGCACCCACCAGTGCTTCGCGTGATTGTCGCTCCCTTAACTGAAGATTATAAACTCTTTCTTTTAGTTTAGTTATTTCTTGATGTGCATCTTCAAGATCAAAGGGATTATCTAGAATAAAACCACCTCTAAGGTGAAATAAAGAATTAAAATAATTTTATTTATTCATTATTTCTTATTTTGCGATAAATAATAATTGATAAGAAGTTAATATAAACATTTATAAATTAATCTCTAAAGTGAAGCTTATATATTAAGAATAAATTTCGAAAAATAGATTATAATAAATAGATTAAATGAATAGTAAATTAATTTTATAGCACGATTATGTGCTTATAATAGCTGGGATGTAAAAAGGTACCCATTGGCTAATAATTTTTGAAATTAATAATAACCCATTTAATAGGGGGTTCTTGCTAGATGTATGAAATTAAAATACAGAACAAGATCACAGAGGCCCAAATAATCATAGATGGTTTTTTAGATATTTTAAGAGAGAATAATTCGGAAATGGGGCTTAAAATATGTCAAGAAAAAGAGCTGACTATGTATTATAAAAAAATGAGCAGTATAATAAAATATATGGCGCGCATGGACCCGCTATGGGAATTTAGAATTGCCCACCCCAGAATTATTGTGGCATTGACCAATTACCGCTCGGCCATAATGTAACTGCTTAATTACTGTCATGATAAGGATCAAAAGCACTTGGAATTCATGCTTAATTTAATGGAGCAAGGTTGTCAGCTAATGGAAGAAAATGAGCAGCATATGTTGAAAATGAATCGTGAAGACGGAAAAGTGAGGGAAGAAAGATTCAAAAACAAATTCTTTATTGCCACTGCGGCCTACGGAGATTTTAATGCTTGGGAAGTGATTAGTTTAAGGAATTTTAGGGACCATTACCTTCTTAAAAGAATGTGGGGCCGATTTTTGGTTGAAATTTATTACCAAACCAGCCCTCCAGTTGCCAAATACTTAGAAAATCATTCTAAATTGTCTAATTACGCCGAAAAATTTTTAAACAATCTTTTAAAATATATTAACCGACAAAATAGATATTAGATAGTGGACTCAAGTATTTATTAGTATATTTAAATAGGATTTATTTTATTTAATATTTTTTTAAATTATTTTTAGAATATTTGTATATTAATTTATATTAGAAAGAAAAACTACCAAAAAGGACAAACATTAAAATCAGGAGAAAAACCATGAAAGAACAAGAAAAATGGGATTACTTTGACCAGGGATTAGAACTTTTTGACGAGGAAGAATACGATAAATCATTAGAATTCTTTGAAAAGGCCTTAAATTTGGACCCTATCTTTGAAAATGCCATTGCCTATAAATCATTTGCTATCACTGAATTAAAATCATTGAATGAATCTTTAGAATATATTGAAAGTCAGATAGAAGAAAATTCTGATATGGAATCATTATATTATATTAAGGCCAATGCACTTTCTGATTTAGAACAATTTAAAGAATCAAATGATTACTTTGATATGGCCATTGAAAAAGGCTTTGAAGAAGAAATTACCTATTATGCTCGAGCATACAACTATTCAGGGTTAGATGAATGTGACAAGGCTATTCCATTCTTTGAAAAACATCTGGAAATCAATGTGGATGATGTTCAATCGTGGTGTGAAATGGGAAAATGCTTAAATTCCCTCTCAAAATTTGAAGATGCCTTAAAGTCTACTAGTAAAGCTATTGAAATGGATCCGGATTATTACTTGCCTTATTCCTATCAGGGAGTATCCTGGATGGGTTTGGAAGATAATGAAAAAGCATTAAAATGTTTTCAAAAGGCCCTGGAACTAAATCCTGGTGATGAAATTTCTATTTTAAATATGGAGAAAATTTTAAAAAAATAGAATAAATCGGATATTTAAGAAATTTCAGATATACTTTTTAAATCATCTAATTATTTAATTAAACAATATTTAATTAAACAATTTAATATTCTTATTTTTTTTAATAATATTTAATAGCATTTAATAAAAAAAATTAACTTTAGAATCATCTAATTTAAATAATAAGCTGTATTTTAGATGAATTTAATTAAATTATGCTTAATTTACTTCATATAATAATCCTTGAGTTTTCATTAATAAGTTTTAATATAATAAAATAGAGACCTTACTATTATCTTATTTTGCTGAAACTTTATTTTCAAACCAGTGAAATTACACTTTTTATTTCAAAAATATCATTTACACATAAATATTACCATATAATCATAAGGAGAAATAAATTGACCAATAATCAAGCTAAAAAACTTTATCAAAAGGGAATAGAATTATTAACCTATGGAAAGCCCCAGGAGGCCATGAATTATTTCCGTGAAGCTGTAGATGCAGATCCTTTCTGTATGGAGGCCCAACTGGAACTGGGATACATTTTAGGAACTATGGAAAGCTATGAAGAGGCCTTAAAATCATTTAACAATGCTTTAAAAATACAAAACTCATTTCCCGGCCTATTTGGTCAGGGACTTTCCCTTTTCTTATTAGAAGATTATGAAAAATCTCTGGAATCATTTTTAGAGGCCCTTGAAATCGGAGAAAATGAGGATGTCTGGTACTATAAGGGCGACTGCCACCTCATTTTAGGGGATTATGAAAACGCCGTTAATTCTTTTGAAATCTCTCTTTCCATGGATCCTGACTTTATCGAGGCCTGGAATGACTTGGGTGTGGCCTATAGTATAATGGGACAGGATGAACGGGCCATAGAATGTTTTGAACAGGTATTGGGGATTGATAATTACTATGAAACAGCTATTTATAATCTAGGTTCCACTTTAGCTGATAGTGGTAATTATGAGGATGCTTTGGGATATTTAAACCGGACCATAGAAATCGATCCAGAAAACTTCAAGGCCCTCTTTTACAAAGGTAATGTTCTTTACTTTCTGGAAAAAGAAGAAGAAGCAGTAGAATACTTTAAAAAAGCTCTTAAAATAGACAAAGAACAGAAAGAATTGTGGAATTATTTGGGCTATGTACAGTTTAGCCTAGGTCAAAATCATGAAGCCCTGGAATCATTAAAAGAGGCCATTAAATTGAATAATGATTATGCGGCACCTTATTTAAATTTGGGAAATGTTTACCTGGATTTGGGTCAGGATGATATGGCCTTAGAATCCTTTGAAAAAGTCCTGGAAATTGAACCAGATAATGAGGAAGCACTTTTTTATAAAGACAGCTTAAAAGATGATTGGGATTAAAGGAATAGGCCAATTTTATTAAATTACCTAAAAATAAACGATTTGAATTAAATTTTAATAACAATAATCTAATTTAAATAAAATTTAACTAATATTAATCAATTTAAGAGGAGATATATTGTCCGATAAGTCTAAAACATTCTTCGAAGAAGGAAAAAAATATTCAGAATCAGAAAATTATGAAGAAGCAATTAAATCATTTCAAAAATCCATAGAAATTGATCCTGATTTTCAAGAGGCCTACAGTGAACTGGGGTATGCTCTAGGTAATGTCGAAAGATATGATGAAGCACTGAACTCATTTGAAAAGGCTTTAAAAATTCAGAGCACTGCTTCTGCACTTTATGGTCAGGGATTGACCTTGTATTACATAGAAAATTTTCCTTTAGCTATCGAATCCTTTGAGAAGGCTTTAAAACTAGATGAAAGTGAATGGGCAAATTACTATCTCTCTCGTTGCTATTTTAACCTGGGAGAATACGAAAACGCTCTGGAATACCTAAAAAAGGCATTAAATATCAACAGTGATTTTTTGGAAGCTTGGAATGATAAAGGAGTTATTTACAGCATTCTCCAGAAGGATCAAAATGCTTTAAAATCATTTGAAGAAGTTTTAAGAATTGATAATACCTATTTGCCCGCTATTTATAATTTAGGAACTACTCTGGCGGATATGGGTCGATATGATGAGTCCCTAAAATGCTTGAACCGTTTAATTGAAGTGGACGGTGATAACTACAAAGCCCATTTCTACCGGGCCAATGTTTTATTCCTCATGCAAAAAGGTGAAGAAGCCCTAGAATCATTTAAAAAAGCTATTGAACTGGATAGTGAACAACCAGAGGCCTGGAATTATCAGGGATGTGTTCTGGCCAGTATGGGAAATAACGATGATGCCATAGAATCATTGGAAAAGGCCATAGCTCTTTATCCAGAATACGAAGCTGCTTATATGAATTTGGGAGTGGTTTATAAAGGTTCTAAAAATGAAGAAGAAGCATTAAAATGTTTTGAGAAGGCATTAGAAATTTCACCAGATAATGAGGATGCTTTAAAAGAGATAGGGGAATTAAAAGACAACTAATTAATTTAAAACTTTTTTTCTTTTTTTTCTTTATGAATAAATCTAAATTACTTAATTTTAGAAAATATATAAACTTACTAATTAGATTTTACTACTTCTTTGAGAAAACCACTTATAACTACTATTTCTTCAAAGAAAAACCGTTCGCTGGCGGTTATTTCTACTTCAAAACCTATTTCTTCCAGTTTTTGACAAGTTTTTCCATTATTAGAAAGGGAAGACTGTACCAGTTGCACTATTCCTTTATCATTTAAGTAATTTCTAACTTCATTTAAAAAGAGATCAATCACCCGCCGCCCATCTACGCCACCATCCCAGGCAGCATCCAGCTCATCACCTATAATTTCATCTTCTGCACTAGGTAGATATGGAGTATTAAACAAAATAAGGTCAAACTTTTCATCTGCTACTGGTTGAAACAAATCACCTTGACGAATATCCATATTTTCTATTTCATTAAGTAGAGTATTGGCCTGGGCACATTTTATGGCATGGGGGTTAATATCGGTGGCCACTACTTTAGAAGCGGTTTTAGAAGCATTCAATGCCACTAGACCAGTTCCAGCCCCTATTTCTAATACAAGGTCTCCTTTATGAACTAGTAAATTGTCAGCTAGAAGAAATGTATCTTCTGCTGGGGCATAAACCTGCTTACAGGTTTCAAATTTTATATGGTTATATTCTGGCATTTTAAATTCTCACAATTGGCCTGAATTATATAGACTTAAATATATGGTATCAAAATTCTAAATCCATTTCAAATCCTTCTTTAGCAGCAGGAAGGCAATTTAAAATACTTCCCAGTCCGGATAAGTGAAGATTTAATGCTACAGCACCTTTTACTTCTTCCCAGCTAGCACCCATTTTTCGGGCTAGGGCGGCATGCATTTTAACCCCATCGAGGTTTTGGTGTGCGGTTTGAATGGCAATATTTACTAGTTGCTTGGTTTTAGGATCCAGACCTGGAAGATCTTTTTGAGCCTCAACTAGCTGGTTGAAATTTTCAAATAGGGATGGCAGTTCTTCTTTAAAAAGCTGGTAGGAATTTTCACTCATGTAATTATCTCCATTATTATTAACTATTAATGAATAAAATAGTTATTATTTCATTTATTTAATAATTCTTTTAATTTCGTAGATATTTCTAAAATCTTCTCGGGAGATAATTTAAAAACTCGCTCTTCTAAAAAATTATTTTCCATTTTAGAATCCAATTCTCCTAAAATTTCTTTAACTTCTTCCTTTTTAAAATTCCCTATTTCATGGAAAGATTCTCTCAGAGATTTAGAAGATTTCTTTCTGCGGTGCTGAAATAGGGCCCGACAAACAGAAGCAAAAAAAACATCTGTTTCTATATTTTTCAGAGGTATCATTTTTACCACGGCAGAATCTACTTGGGGTGGGGGTACAAATGATTGGGCCGAGACATTATCCACTATTTTCACCTGGGCCTTAAAATGCATCATTACTGATAGGCGGGAATAATGCTTACTTCCCACCGGTGCATTCATGCGTTGAGCAAACTCCTTTTGATACATTAAGACTGCCAGATCAAAATCATACTCTAAAAACTTGAAAGTAATGGGGGATGAGATTTGATAAGGCAAATTAGAAACAATTTTGTTAAAATAGGGAAAATCAACTTTTAAAGCATCTGC
>JAHFBZ010000032.1 GCA_023249725.1 Methanobacteriaceae archaeon | reverse complement strand
TGAGATAAATCAGGATTTAAATGTCAGCAATCCATGGATTACTTGTATAAGTTTAGCACCTGATTTAAATGATAGTTTTCCACTTGATGGTCAGAATTTTTGTGTAAATAAAACAATTTTCGCTTATAAAAAAACTAAATTAATTGTTCCTGGATCTAATGTTGCTTCATGGATTTTTTCATGAAGTTTTTTTTGATTCTAAGTTCTTAATTAGAATATTTGTTTCATTTCCATTATTTTTCACAGTGATATTTTTTTCTCCTGTAACTTTATCTCCCTGGATATTAACATTTGTATAAGTCTTTATATTTCCCGTGAAATTGCTACTATTATTTGTTATGTTGACTTCTGAGCCACCATTAATATTGCTCGTTTGATTATCTATTGCCGCAAATACCTGATAGTTACCTAACATTGCACCAACCACTATGACCAAGAAGAAAAGAAATAACGCTTTTTCTTTTTTTGTGCCAGTTTTTACTCTGTTTTTTCGGTTGAGGCATACAAATTTAATTTCTTTAAAGGGATATAATAGCGGGCATCCATGGACCGTAAACAGATCCAGAATGATATGCGAAAATACTGCGGCGAATATGGCAATACCTATTTGAAAATTTATTAAGATGAAAATTAATGATGCAATCAAAACGAAAATATTATGAGTTTTTCTTTCATGGGTTCCCATGAAAGAATCTAACTGATCCAGAATAGGAGCTCCTGCACCAGCCACAAATAAATAAAGTGCACCAGGTTTAATTGAGAAAATAATGGCAAACAATAATGCTATCAACAAAGAACCTGCTATATGTGTATAGTATCTCATGATATTCACTTTCCCACAAATAGGAACGTTCTAAAAATCATCAGACCAAACCAAATAGAAGCTAAGGTCACAAAAGCCACCATTCCGGCAATGCTTAATGCTAATTTGAGATAAGAAAAAACACATATTGTAGTGATTATAACAAATATGGCTAGTTTAATGTTTATTTCTTCGTCTTTTTCTTCAATATAGCTCTCCATTTTGGTAAAAAGTTTATAGGCATGATCTTTGAACTTCTTTTCATATGAACATATCAGTACAATGCTTGGCAGTGACATTAAAAAGTCAAAGACTTCTGCACTGGTTTTGGTCATCTTTTCAAAGTGGTTTAAAGCTATGATAATCTTTTTGTTTTTGGTTTCATTTTCTATCCTTTCTTTCATCTCCTCTATCGTAAATCGTTTCATTGTTTCTTTTTTTCCCGCTCCCAGCTTCGCCAAAATCTCGGCTAGACGCATTTTAGGAGGAATAGGTTCTGGAATATATATTACTGTCCATTTAGCCGCCAATTCTGGTATTATGGCCTTAATGTCCTGTTTATACATAATCACACTCCGACCCTCGCCAATGTTGTCATGAATATCCTTAATGTTCATACTAATTAATATAAAAGTATGTCATTTTTATAGTTTTCCAGTCTTATTGTATAACAAAAGCGGCGGGCACCTATGTCGGAGACATAAGGAACTAGTGTTTGCATCCCTCCTATTAACTGCCAAACTTCGTTTCTTACTCAGAGTTTTTTAAAAAAGTCCAATTTTGCTTTAAAACCCTAAATTGCATTGATTACTCCCAGGCAGCTTCATGCCACTGATAAATTAGTGGGTTGCACCTCTACTCCCAAGCACCCCAGCGTCAGTGCGGCCGACTCATTTTTCATCGAATAATTCCGCGAAGCGTTAAACTCAGATGAAAAATTAGTTGGCCTCGCTTACCCAGCAATGTTGTCAGTCTTAATTTAGTTATACGTCAAAATTACGAACTCCTATTAAAAAATAATAATTTGAGTGATTTTTACGAAGTAAAAATCAGTTCGTGAACTTCGTAATTTTGTAAGTACTGACGAAATTAAGAAACAAACTACTGACGTTATTGCTGGGTCTCTGCATCATTTACTCCCAGACAGCTACCAGTAGATAGAAAAACCCTATGCGGCAGCCATAGTGCCGGCAGACGTTTGACGACGATGCCGGAATTTTTTATTCCGGTTGAGTCGGCTGACGTTTGACGGCCCATCAAGTAAATGGAAAACCTGGCAGGCCTATGTACCCTTGAAAACTGCACGTCGGGGCCCCAAATTCCAGTGGAGATTTGCTCGGTTAAAATAATTTAACGCCGAAGGCGTTCTATCATGTGAGTGAATCGGAACGGTCCGAAGGAGGAATTTGGGGGGACGTGTGCATTAGAAGCTGAAGGCTTTGAAAGAGAATAAAAACGTTGAACAAAACAAAAAAGACAAAAACGAAGAAAGCGACGAGCAGAAGAAAAAAAAGCTTCATTGGGGAGGGTCGGAGTGTGATTATGTATAAACAGGACATTAAGGCCATAATACCAGAATTGGCGGCTAAATGGACAGTAATATATATTCCAGAACCTATTCCTCCCCATTGGCCAGTAGGCAGCTGGAGCAAAGGCTTCCTTTACTCTTAATTTATGAGTTTGGCCTGATCTACTCCAATATGAGAAGGTTTGCAGCCTCTACTCCCACATTGGCCGGGCCTAATAAAATACGGGCCGAAGGCCCGTCTATATTCTGGCCAAACTAGGTTTTCTTAGAATAATTATAAATTATGAGAATAGAATAATAATACATAATCTGATATGGGGGTTAAAAATGACTAAAAAATCAAGAGAAATAGGTATAAATTTTCTTAACAATTTTGACAAGTATATCGCTGAAAATATCAATGATTTGACAACTTTAGATATTTTTACCATGTATTTTGACTTTTTTGAAGATTTAAAAAGATTCAAAGGCAATTCAAATAGTTTTACAGGTTTAGGTGAATATTTATTGTTCAGATATTTATATAATTATCTTGGTGGATCTTTTGAGGCCGTTCCAATAACAAAAGAGCTTTTTATTTTTAAATCTTTAGAAAATGATTATTGCATTGGCAAAAGCAGCCCCATAACGGTTGAATCCAAAAAATATTATCCAGATATTATGGTTTATAAAAATAATGAACCATTTTTAGTTGCTGAAATTAAGCTTTACCTTACATCAGGCCTTAAAGACTTAGAAAACGACATCAACAAGCTTAAACACATTCATGAAAAATATCCCAATTCTAAATGTCTTTTCATATGCTTTAAAGGATTTTCTAAGAAAGGTAAAATATATAAACACTTGATTGATGAAACAGAAGGGAAAGAATGGCTTAATTATTTAATATTAGAAGAAGCAGAAGAAAAAAATCTAAAAGAATTCTTTGACACAATATTATAAATAATATTCTTGGGCCATGGCTCAAGAAACCTATATTCTGGCCAAAACCATACTAATTAAATTTAATCAAATATTGGCCATTAAATAATGTTTGGATCTTAAATCATTGGTTTATTTTGTTAAATAATTCAATTTTAATGATTCTCTGCAAAGATTTAAAAACCGTAGGCCTGAACATTGGCCCAAAGTTAGCACCAAAATTAAGGAATTATAGGGTGAATTAAAGATTTTAACAAGCTTAAAATGCTTTAAATAAACAATATTTCTTATTTTAGACATGATGATAATTAAATCCTGATTTCTAATTAATAAAATAGTATTACTTATTTTAATTTAAATAATATTTATATATGAGAATAATAAATTATTAGTGCAGAAGTAATACTTTATTGCATTTTATGTAATATATTGCTTATGTAAACCCCCGCCAAATTCAAGGGTGATAAAAAATGGAAGAAAAAAAGAAAGATGCAGATGCAGTAGATGAAGCATTAAGTGCCTGGGCCGAACTAATTGACTGGGCCAAAAATGATACACCATTTCCTGAAAAATTAGATAATGGAGATTAAAATGCAGAAAGTCCTTATTTCTGCAAAATGCAAGGCCAAATCAAAGAAAATATTAAAGGACAGTAAATACACTTATGGGGATGCATTGGATTTTTTTGCCAAAGTAATAACCAACAGCTCTACCCGGCTTCAGGCCGAAATAAAATTCACTACCAGTGAAATCGAAGATCTAAAAAGAAAACAAGAAAGAATCAATATTGAAATTGTAGCTAAGGAAAATTACCTGGAGAACCTGCTGGAAGAATGGAATTCCAACAGAGGAACATATAAAAAAGACATAGAAGAAAATAAACAATTGACAGAATCAATTAATGCCATAAAACAAATAGCAGCTAAGTTCAAGTGCGATCCACAAGATATAAACAATTTTACAGGCAGCGACACCATTAGTTTCCACGCAAGAAAGTGTGGATTATCCAAATTCGAATTTGAAGAACTGATAACATCCCATGAAGGACAGTAAATGTATATACAAAACCGTATATACTGGGCCAAAGGTTTCCATGAAATAGGGAGTATATACTATATACGTATATGGTATATACCGAATTTTTTTTATAATACTTATTTATTTTTATATTTATTTTTGTATATATTATTAAAAATAATTAAATATATTAATATTAAAAACTATTATTATATAATATTATTATTAAAACTCGGGGGTTTTAAAATAGAAAATAAGTCATTAGAAAAGAAAAGAGTGAGTTTTAGAATTGAAGAATCATTACTTGAAAAATTTAAAGAACATAGCAAAGCTAAAGGATATAAAAGCCTTGGAAAGGCCATAGTTGGTTTGATTGAAAAAGAGTTAATAAAATAAAAAAAATTTATAAATTAAGTTTTTTTACAGTATCTTTATAATCTTTTGTTAAAATTTGTACCTCGATTTCATTAATAATGTCCTTTATTGCATCAGATGATAATTTATGGCTACTTAATCCCAAAGCTAATCTATAACTAAAATCTTCTTTTTTCGATGAAGAATGAGGATAACTAAGATATAAAATTATATTTTGAAATATATTCTCTATCTCAAAATAACTATACTTTTTTGGTTTTTCAATATTTTTTTTCAATAAAAATTTTTCAGGAGTCATTGAATTATTTTCATCGATGAAAGTAAGATATCCAGAATCATCATATAGCTGAATTATTATAGTAAATTGATCTATAGGCAAATCATATTCCTTTTTTGAATAAGAACTTTTGAATTTATTACTAATATCATCATGCCACCAAACTTTAGAATCAGGATTTCTAGTAAGAATCTCTGAATGTTGATCTTTTTTTTCTTTAAAAAATTCTATATTGTTAAGGAATCTTTTTTTATTATTGTCCGGAAATAATTTTTGAAGATTTTGATTCTCACTATTTAAATAGATTATTACTTGCTCGGAAATATCTAAAACTTCTTTTAATGGTATGCATTTAACATTATTTATTGAATTTCGCCATTTGATAGATTCTACCACTTCAATTTCTTTTATTTTAGACTTAAAAATTCTTTTAAGTTTTTTCATAGCCGTTAAACGCTTCCAATCATCATATTTCATTAATTGGTTAATTATAATGCCAATTTCTATCGGATCATTAGTATCCTTTTTTGATAATGCGATTATTTGATTCGAAACCCAGCTAGGCCAAGCGTAAGGAATAATATAAGTCAAAATCCAAGCAAATATTGAAACAACAAAAGGGATACTAATGGCTAAAGCCAATTGAATTATTGAAACATCCATATTTTCACCATATTAATTAAATTATGAAACAGAAAGAATAATGCACAAAATCCTTTTTTTAATTTTTAGTTATAAAATCATCAAAACTTTTAAACTCATCTTTTACATATCTCCTAACTTTACCATCATACAACCATTCAGGAACTTTATAATCCTTTAAATTAGGATGATTTGATAAAGCAAGTCTAATATGTCTAATAGCTGTATATGCTAAATTTAGTAAATCATCTTGTTTCTCATGATAATTTTTATCATAAACATTTTCATCTATTCTATGAGCTGGATCTTGTCTTTCTTTCCTTATTTGTTTTAACGGATCGAATATGGTTTTAAAAAATTCTTCATCAGTTTTAAATTTAGATTTTAACCACTCTTCAAAAAGTCTTATAGTTCCCTTATGTCTAACTTCTTTAGTGCCGTCTTTTCGAAGAATTTCCTCTGTTAATTCCATTTCACCTCTAAAAAAATCCTTATTAATATTTTCTGAAAGCATCTTGTCTAAAACTAAGACAAAATCATTGTAATTTTTCAGTGTAGGCTTTAAAAATATTTTAAATTCGTCAGGTCTTTTATTTTTAAAATCTTGTTTAAACAAAGGTTTTTTGCCAATCAATTTACACATTTCATTTATTTGAAATAATTCTTCACAAAAAGCATCGAATATAGACACCCCATCAGTGAAATCCCCTAAAATATTATTTATGAAATAATCTGGATCCATTGCACATTTTCCCTCAATCCTGTAAGTTTTCCATATCTGTTGGTGCTCAGGGGAAAGATCTGTGAGATATCGTAAAAATACTATAATAACTCTCTCACCGTTTTCATTATATCCTAAACCAAAAGTTTGAAGACTAATTTTATCTTTTTCAGGCACCGAATCGTAAACGTCTTTAACACTAATACTACCACTATAATCAGAATTAAGAATTAAATATCTAGGATCATTAAAATAAATATCTAAAACAGGTAATTCAAAATATACTGGTTCCAGTTGAGCTTTTCCTAATAATAAATCTCTTTTGAAGGGTTCGTTGACATATTTACTAGAATCCATGTTCTTTTTTAAATAACTAGGTGATGGATAAATACATATCATTCCATCATAATTTTCAAATTTTTCTATTTGTTTTTGTTTGCTTTCTTCAGGAAACAGTTTAATATGCGGATTATTTGTAGTAGTAATAGTTATTTTTTCTTCATTAATCAACTCTAGAATGGACTTTCTTAGTTCATTTTCATCAAATTGTGAGATTAATGAATGAAATGGTATACCATTAAAGTCTTTTGAATTAATATAAAACTCAAATATTTTTTGCATCACTTCTTCTTTCATTAATAAACCCCCATTAACAGAACAGTTTTTGTAATAATCCCTTTTTGAATTCCTTTGTAATTTTATTCTCTTTTTTAATCTGATCAATTTTTAAATCAATATCACCTAATAAATTAGCAATTTTCCTTTGTTCAGAAAAAGTAGGAACATTAATTTTTTCTTTTTAATAATCTTTGTAATAGATATGAGGAATAGTGCTACCAATAATGTATTTTTTAAAATTCATATAAGACATTAAATAATATGTAAATATTAGTTCATTCTGGTCTTTAGAAGTCAAATACTGCATTGTTCCTAAAATAGAAGATTTTTTGTCACATAACAATGTTCTTCCAACACCAGCGCCATCTTTTATGATAGCAATATATTTTTCATCTTTTTCATAGAAATCAATGTTTTTCATAAACCCAACAGCACCGTATAATGGATAAACTCCAGCATTATTTTCTAAATTATTAATTGATAAATTTGAAGAAGATCCAGCAATAAGATCACCTAATACTTTTTCTTCCCAATCTGGATAATCTGCTCCATTTTCATCTTTAAATCTTAATTCTTGAGAGAAAATTTGTTGCATTATTCCTTTTTTATAGGTTTTCCATAGTTCTTGTTTTTTCTCTAAAAACCCAATCTTTTCATCAACTTTTGATAGGAAAGAAGCAATTTTTTCTTGTTCTTCAATTTGTGGAACTTTTAAGTCAAGTATTTTTAGATGAGTAGAATATAAATGTACAACAGAAACACCTTGGGCTAGTTTAGCTATATTTTTTCTTTTAGAATTAAGATAATAAGAAAAGAATAAACCATCACCTTTTGTTTTAATTATAGTTGTATCTCCACCAATCCCGATGCCTTCATTTATAACACATGATGCTGTAGCAATATCTATCGCAGTCTCACCCGAAGTTGGGATAATAATATCATTTTCAGAACTAAAGACAAGTTCATCTTTACTTAAATTAGTTTTTGATACAACATCAGATATTTTCTCTTTATATGTTGTATATAATTCTCCATAACGAATGCAAGGAATTCCTTCCTCTGAAATGTCTTTTTTTGATATCCCTTTTCCTTTTGAGAATTTAGCTATATCAACCAGCTTTTTCTCTTCCCATTCTCCACTAAACTCGGGAAATCTTAACTCAGGCACATCCATAGACCTCACCTCTCAAAGATAGGGGCCTTAATGCCCAGTTCAGCACAATATTTCTCGATCTCAGAATCAACTTCTTTTATTTCTTCTTCAATACTTTCCAGTTCCTTAACCACATCATCTAAATTCACATATTCTTCTTCTTCAAAAGTATCAACATAACGAGGGATATTTAAATTATAATCATTCTCTTTTATCTCATCTAGATTGGCCAAATGAGAAAACTTCTCTATTTCTTCTCTTTTAGCATAAGTGTCCACAATACGCTCAATATCTTCTTTTCTTAATTTATTCTGGTTTTTAACCTTTTCAAAGTACTTGGAGGCATCAATAAACAGTACATCTGCATCATCTTCCCGGCATTTCTTAAATACTAAAACCACAGTAGGAATACTGGTCCCATAGAATATATTGGCCGGTAATCCAATCACCGCATCCAAATAATTCTTCTCTGCTATCAAATATTTCCTAATAACACCCTCAGCGGCCCCTCTAAACAGCACCCCATGAGGTAAAACCACAGCCATGGTCCCGTTCTCATCCAGATGATAAATCATGTGCTGGACAAATGCAAAATCGGCCTTAGACTTAGGAGCTAATTTACCATAAGCACTAAATCTTTCATCATCTAAAAATGTTTTATCAGAAGACCAATTAGCTGAAAAAGGCGGATTGGCCACTATAGCCTCAAATTTTTGACCAAAATGTCTCGGATTTTCCAGTGAATCGCCCTGTTGAATATCAAAATCCTCATATTTCACATCATGGAGGATCATGTTCATTCTAGCCAAGTTATAGGTAGTTTGATTTAATTCCTGTCCATAGAAATCAGATATTTCGGCCTCACGAGATACACGAAGTAAAAGAGATCCAGAACCACATGTTGGATCATAAACAGTTTTAATCCTCTTTTTACCCAACGTAACAATCTTGGCCAGTATTTTAGAAACCTGTTGAGGAGTATAAAACTCACCGGCCTTTTTACCCGCACTGGAAGCAAATTGAGATATTAAATACTCATAAGCATCACCTAAAATGTCTTTTTCTTCATCTTCCAGTTGAAAATCTATTTCCGATAAGTGAAGTAAAATTTTGGAAATAATCTTATTTTTATCCTCTACAGATCTACCCAGTTTAGAGGATTGAAGGTCCACATCATCAAATAGGTTTACAAAGTCTTCTTCACTTTCTTGGCCCGATGCTGAATCGCCTATTCTTTTTAAAGCTCTTTCAAGATTATTTAATATGAATTCACCATTTTTGGCATCTTTCACGATATTTTGAAAAAGACATTTTGGTTCTAGAAAATATCCTAAGTTTTCTATGGCTTCTGATTCTATTTCTTTTCGGAAATCTTCGTCTTTATACGCTTCAGTGAATGTTACCCCATCTTCTATAAGTTCCTGATTTAAATATAGATCTATTTTTTCTGAGAGGTATTTGTAAAATATAAATCCTAAAATGTAATTTTTGAATTCATTGGCATCCATATTGCCCCGTAATTCATCGGCAATGGCCCATAACTTGCTTTCTAGTTTATTCTGATATTCTGACAATATTTCACTCCCTACCAACTGAATTTATCCACTAAATCCATAATATGATTTTTTATTATTTGTAACTTGGAACGTCTTTCTCGAAGACCCATTTTTTCAGAGAATGACTCTTTGATTAAATCATTTCTTATTTTTCCTGAGAATTCATATTCAGATATTATGCCTTTAGTGACAGTCTCTTTTAATTTTTCATTTTCAATTAAGTCACCAATGGCCTTACTCTTTTCTTTTTCCAAAAATATATCAAAATTCCCTTCAATATCTTCTTTATTGTTAATTTTAAGAATATTTTGTTCAATAAACTGTTCAATTAAATCCATTTTACTTCTTAGTTCTGGAGATCCTTCCATGGTATCTAAAATAAATTCTTTATCTTTAACAAACTCAGGGCTGCTGGAATCTAAGTCTTTTAATAAGTTTAGTATGTATGCTACGTTTATGTCATCTCTTCTAATGAGTTCAATCTCAAAATCAACATCATCTAACACAGATGTTTTTTCAGCACCTTCTTTTTTATCATGAAGATCCAAGTATTTACTTTTGTAATCTTCAAACTTCTGTTCTTCAATATCTAAATGATCGAAACTAAACTCAGTAAATACACTTAAACGAGTAATTAGACGTAATAGCTCCCTAAATATTAGTACAAATTCTTTATCTTCAATTTCTGATTCAAAATCATCAACATCTTGCACTTCCGGAGCCATTTCCATTAATTGAACCAAAATAGAATTAAAATCTCCAACGTATTCTTCATAGGGTTTCATTAAAACTATTTCAGAAGCATTTTTATCAGAATAAAGTGCTATTGCTTCATCAGTTTCTTCTTTAAGGTTTCTAAAACATACGATATTTCCTTGTTTCTTTTTCTCCCCTAATAACCTATTAGTCCTCGAATATGCTTGAACCAATCCATGATACTTAAGATTTTTATCCACATACAAGGTATTAAGATATTTATTATCGAAACCTGTTAAAAACATGTTAACAACTAAAAGAATATCAATTTGCTTATTTTTGGATTTTTTAGCTACATCAACATAATATTGGTCAAAGGTTTCAGTTGAATAATTTGTCCCGAATAATTCATTATAGTCTGAAATATAATCATCTAATTTCTCTTTAGAGTGTTTATCATCTTTTATCTCTTCATTATCATTATAAGAAAATATAGTAGCAATTTTTAGATCATGGTCTTTATTTTTAAATATATCATAGTATTTTTTAAGTACAGGTATGTTGCTGACAGCGAATATAGAGTTATATTCTTTATTATATGTCTTTTTATCATGATTAGCAATAATGTAATCTGCTATTTTTTCTAGGCGATTTTGAGATTCCATTAATTCCTTTGTATCTATAGATTCTACCTCAATATCCCATTCAGATTTATTTTTAAATTTTCCAATATAATCAACACTGAATCCTAAAACATTTTCATCCCTTATGGCATCTTTAATTACATAAGTATGGAGCTGGTCTCCGAAGATGTCTTTTGTAGTCTTCTTTTTATTTGCATTTTTAGCGAAAATAGGAGTTCCTGTGAATCCAAAATACTGGATATTGTCAAAAAATTTAGTTATTTTATCGTGCATTTCCCCAAACTGGCTTCGATGACACTCATCAAACATTAAAATGATTCTTTTATCTTTAACATTATTTAATTTAATTTCATGACGCTCAACGGCACGAGATAATTTCTGAATAGTCGTTATAATAAGTTTATCCTTATTTGAAAGCTGTTTTAACAAAGCTTTCGTACTTTCAGTACCGTCAACTGAACCATTGCAAAAATTATTGAATTCTTTAGTGGTTTGATAGTCCAGATCCTTTCTATCAACTACAAAAATTATTTTATCAATACTATCTTCTTCTGAGAGTATTTGGCTGACTTTAAAAGAAGTTAAAGTTTTTCCACTACCTGTAGTATGCCAAACATATCCATTTTTTTTAGTATTGAGGGCTTTATCAAGGATTGCTTCTACAGCATAGTATTGATAAGCTCTTAAAACCATTAGGGCCTTTTCTGTCTCATTTAAGACAATATATTTGGCAATCATTTTAGATAAATGGCATCTCTCTAGGAATGTATCTGTGAATTCATCCAGATTTGAAATATTATGGTTTTTTTCGTCTTTCCAAGCAAATGAATATTTAAAGCTTAAATCCCTGTTGTTGGCATAATATCGGGTATTAACACCATTACTTATGACAAATATCTGTATATATTGGAAAAGGCCTTTGTAAGAGTGCCTATAATACCTATTTATCTGATTAAATGCCTGTTTAAGTTCAACCCCTCTTTTTTTAAGTTCAATTTGAACCAGAGGTAGGCCATTTATTAAAATAGTAACATCATAGCGATTTGTGTATTTATCTTTCATTGTAACTTGATTAGTTACTTGAAAAAGATTTTTACACCAGTCTTTTTTATTTAAGAAACGAATGTATTGGGTTCCATCTTCTCTTTTTAACTCATAGTAATCTCGAAGCTTTTTAGCCTTTTCAAATACTGTTCCGCCTTCTAAGTGAATTAGTATCTGGTTAAATTCACTATCTTCCAATTTTATTTTGTTGAACTTCTCAATTTGAGCCTTAAAATTCTCTTTTAGTTCAGATTCGTTCTTAATCTTTACTCGTTGATACCCATCATCAACGAGCTTATTGATAAGACTTGCTTCTAGTGCTGCTTCACTCTGTGTGGCCATTGTCTCCCCTAAACATAATATTGTTTATGAATATTTACACACAATATAATAAATTAATTGCGATTTAATTGTTTCCAAATGATGATTTAGGTGATAGTAAAAAAGCTAAGGTATGCATAGTTGGATCTAGATGGGATTCTAGTTTAGATAATTACATGAATTCCACAGTATCGTTTATAACATAGCATATGTTAGTGATACAAATGACAATCTAGTAAATGATCCTAATTATAAAGTATATAAAAACCAAACAGTCAATATCAATGGATTAAAAGGTTTTGATATAATAATCCAAGGATCAGAATATGTAACATTAGGAGATAAACCAAAAATAACTGAATTCATAGTTTTGCAAAATGGATCCAATTATTATGAGCTTCGACTGGAATTACCATCAGAACTAACAATGAACTCAACAGAAACAAAACATGGAACAATTCCAAACGTTTGCTGCAAGTGTAAAAAAATATTAATTTAGAAATAGTAGGGGAACAAATATGGAAGAACGAGGGTTAGTAGGATATTTGGGATTAATAGGCTGGTTTGATGCATTACCTGAAAATGAAAAACAAATCATTAGAAATTCATATAAAACTGGGAATCATCCTAAAGATATTGACACAGGACATATAATTTTTTCATCAGAAACTCAAACATTTTTTTTACATTCTATAGCAAATAGATTTTATTCGGAAGGTCTTGAAAATCGTCAAATTGAAATATTAAAAGAAGCATTAACCATGTCTGGAACTTCTCAAGACAAACATTTTGTATATAATCAATTAATTGAATATTATAAAAAAGAAGTGAATTTTAAAAAAGCAATATATTATTGTGAATTAGATATGGATCTGATTAATGATAATGAAGATTTACAAGACTTTTTACTTGAGGGTCAAATCCCATCACTAGATTTTATGGATTCCATTTCCGAATATAAAGAATTAATTCATTTATTAAATAATATTTTTAAAGAAAATGAAAGTATTATTCAAAAAGATTTATATAAATATCCAGAATTCCAGGATAAAAAAGAATCATTAAGATCTTTTTTGTATTGGATGAGTCGTGGAGAACATATAATTCGAACTAAAAAAGGAAATACTTATGAATTAAAATTAAAAGAACCATTAGAAAACTTATTTTAAATTATAATAAATTGAGGTTCATACTAATTTTTAAAAATAATTTAAAGAAAAAATAAAATAATTTAAGAAATATTGATTATTCCTGAAGATTTAACCTTAATCTTTTCAGGATTTTCAATAGACCTAATAACTGCATTAAACGCCATGTCTATTTCTTCAGGCTTATTCAATTCCACAATTACTTTATCAAGATCTTTTTTTCTTTGTAAATATTCATGGGCAAACGATCTACTCATGAATTTAACGTCTTTAAAATCAATTTCAATATTTTTAATAGGATTTTTATTTAATATATTAAAAAATTGAGACGCGGAATCTCTAAAGCCTAATTTTTCTGATACTTGGTCAGCCATATTTATTTTTAGAGAATTGTCATCAATCATTACTTATTCCACCTTGTTTACTTATAAAATTCGTTAATGTTAATTTTAGTAGAGGGTAATCTAATTGTAACTAAAGTACCTTCAATACTATATTTATCCCCTAGCTTGTATAATAATGTTTTCCCATTATTTATAAATATTGCTCCATTATTGGATGCTATGAATAATTTGCCACCATTTCTACTGAATGCTTTTACGATAGAATTAAGCCCCCATCCTCGATGATTGAACTCGTCTTTAGTAGATACTCCATTTACTGCCTGTTTAATTGCATCAGCATCATTCTCAAAATCCAATCCAAATTTAGAAAAACTTCCAGGTATTGAAATTCCATCGTCTAAAAAACAGGCTTCAGTGAACCTTTTTTGTGGGAACTTTTGGGCAAATAAATGAGCACTAGTAAAATCAGCGTGTTGATAAATATTATCTGTTAATTCAGTTAACAAATATTCAAAGGATCCATACCATCCTTTATCAGGGTCAACAATTTTTAAAATATCAGTAATCTGAGAGCCCGCATCATCAGAAGAAGGAGGAAGTTCCCTATATGGAATGTAAGTTTTATCTGAACGTCTGGAAGGGTTAAGCATCCTTTGAGCATATCCAACAATGCCTGAATCCAACTTAGCATTGTATTCTTTATTAGATAGTATAAACTTCAACGTGGGTAATAATAAAGTTGGATAAATAAAGCCAATATGTCTCAAATCCAAAAAATTATCTTTCATTTCTGATTTAGCTTCACAAAAATGTAAATAGCTTCTAACTATTTCATGATACATATTTAAGAATATTGAACACTTATTATATTTATTATTATTGTAAATGTTCTTTTTGTATAGTTTTGGATCCTGATCTTTCAGTCTGTTCACTAATTTTTAATAATAATTTTAATCCATACCGTACATCCCCCACTTCATAAGCACAATTACTAACTGCTTGTATAACCTCTTCACTGATAACGTCCTTGTAAAAGCCTGTTCTACAGCATTCATTTAGGATGCTAAAGAAAAAATATCGTGATTATGCATTTTATGCAATTCATACAGATATATTGAACCATACATCAATAATGAATGATGGGAATAATTATTTATATCTTTTAACTTCAAGTTGTTTCTCTAAATTATGTTTATCATTTTTTAAATCCCTCAATGTATCTCTTAACCAGTTTAAATCTTCTTTTCTAATCACAGTAACCAATTCATCCTCACTGAAGGGGTGATTAAAATTCAAAGGAACAACGAATTCTTTATAAATCATATCCTGATGTCCGTTCTTAGTTTTTTCTTTATGAATTAAAGTCCTTCTAATTACCCTGGAATCATAAGTTCTCACAAAATCACCTATTACAAGAAAATAAGTCCTTTTGAACATCAGTTTTATCTAATTTCTCAATCTCTTCTTCAGCTTTTTTAACCCAGTTCAGTATCCTTTGAGCATCCACAGTTGCCCCATGCTGAGATTTAAGATTTTTAGAATCTTCCACTATCTGATTTGCTTCTCTGAGATACTTTTTCAAAGCCCTCCTAAATTTTAAAAATTCCTCTAAGGAAAAGACAACTATCTCATCATCGGCCTTGAATACTCCTTGACGAAAAAATAATAATTCATCGTCAGACATTTCTAGCTTAACTGATTTCATTTACTGAGGACCTCACTAACCAATTGCTTCAACTTCGTGAAAAAACTCTTATTTTCCAATACATTAATATCATTAAAATTTCTTAAATCATCCAGTTGCCCTAATAAAATTTCTTTATCCTTTTTTAACTTCTTTAATGCCTGGAAAAGTTTCTGAAAATCATCATCACTAATTACATGGACCACATCACCCTCTCGGAAAGGTGCTTTCTCATCCAGAACTAAGATATATTTTTCAAAATGATAACTACGCTGCCTCAGCTTTTTATCAAAATACTTATACTCTTCCCGACAGGCCTTAACACAAGTTTCATAAGTTTTCATTCCATCCCCTCATTAATACCTGCTAATGCTGGCATTTGAGAGCGATGTGCAAGGAGTCTTCTTTTCTTCTTGGTTTTCACTTCCGGCCAGTTAAAGTCATTAAGAGATGTTTGAAGATTGAATTTAGTCAGAGAATAAACTGTATTTTGGGCCTTGTCCAGTTCTTCCCCTATTTTATAAAGTTCCTGTTTTTTATAGCGAACTCGGCCTTTGATTATGTCATTTGATTTATCAGTGGATTTTTCAAGATAATACTTTAAACGGAGCATTTCAGTCTGTAATTCTTCCAAAGGAAAAGCAATTATCTCTTCTCCATTATCAAAAATATCAAGATTATAAGAGGTAAGGCCAGATTCTTTCAATTTCACGATACCATATTTCATGAATTATCACCTATGAAACATAAGATGATGAAATATAATAGAACTTGAGATAGAGAGCATTTGAAAAGTAATTATTCATAAATTTTAACTATTATAATATGATAATATTACTAGTGATTATTATGATATCGAAATTTGAGGCGTATTTTGAAGAAGGTTTTAATCGGTTATACAGTGAAAATTATGAAGAAGGCATAGATTTACTTCAGAAAGCATTAAATTTGAAGCCAAATGATTCATTGGTGTTAGATAGGATAGGTTATGGTTATTTAATGCTTGGAAATTATGATAAATCTGAAAAATATTTAAAAAAATCTTTAGAAATAAACCCAGAAAATACATTATCTTTAGTAGATTATGGTCTCCTTTTTCAAAGATTAGGCAATCTAAAAAAAGCACATGAATTTTATGAAAAAGCATTGAATATTGATCCAAATAGTGAATATGCATTGAGTTTTATGGGTGATCTTTATTATATTCAAGGTAATAATGAACTAGCAATAAAATATTATGATAAATACCTTAAATTGGATAATGAAGATGCATACATATTAACATCAAAATCTTTAGCCTTAATTAATTTAAAAAAAACATACGACGCATTAGACGTTGTGGATGAATCTATAAAAGTTAATCCCAATATCGCAATGAGTTGGATAATTAAATCAATAATAGCATTCCGGATGAATAATATCCGTGATGAAATTATATATGCTCAAAAAGCTTTGGATCTCGAACCAAAAAATTGTAAAGCATTATTTCATGTTAAAAGTGGCTTAAAAGATCTAGGAAACTATGAAGAGGCCAAAAAATATGAAAAAAAAATGTTAGAAACTGATTGCATAATCCTTGAAAAACAATTAGAAAATCAACTATTGGATAATTTGAAGGTTTTAGAAGATTTTGGATTTAAATTAAAGCTTATTAAAAATCAATATTCCTGCAAAAATTCTTCTGGAAATAATAGATTTATAGATCTCCTTTGTAAAGATTTAGAAAATGATTTTTACACAATAATTGAATTAAAAATTGTTGAAGCCACTATTAACACTTATAATCAAATAAAAGAATATATGGATATAATTAAAGTTGATAAACAAGTTAAAAATATTAATGGAATTGTAATAAGTTATGGAGCTAATAAGGAATTCCAAAACAAGATTAAAGAGGATAATAATTTGTTCTATATCAATGCAGAAGATTTAGGATTTGAAATATATTAATGGGGATTTTTAGTGGCGTAGATTAGCAGCCATTTTATCTCACTATTGTACTGAATTCACTTATTAAAAAATAAAAAAATTAAAGAAATTCGAAATAATTGAAATCAATGTCTTCTGGATTGATCTGTGCTTTCTTTAGTAAGTTATAAACCTCTAAATACCTAGAAGAGTTAATATAACCTATTTTTATTAAATTATAATCTTCAAATGCTGTTGAAGCATCCTCAGTATTAGGAGATACAGTGAATACAGTCAAGTCATTTTCCGTTATTAAATAGAAATAATCATTTTCTGGATCCATATAACTAATGACAGAATAGATTATGTCACCATTTACAGGATATTTATTTTTAAATCTTTTTAATAGATGATGCAGAAGCGTCACTGAATTCATACCCTGTTCATGATGCCTAAATTCCATTTTTGATAGTGCAGGTAACAATTCAATTAAAAAATTTGATGGTTCACCTCCCCAGAATCTATGAATATAAACACTTTCATCCATACCCGTGCAATCATCTTCTATTACCATTTGACAATTAATTCCCATTTTATAACCTCCAAATATGTCTAAAATTACTATTTACCTATTTCTGCCATTCTTTCATTCAAAGATTCCATAATATCAGGATTATCTTTAAGGGCCTCAAAAATAGGCTGCGTTTTCAGCATTTGTTCTTTTATATCAACTCTAAAATTTTCTAACTCTTCAATACGCTTGACATCATCTGATTTTACATCAATAACCTTGGCATTATCAATAGATAAAAAAGGTAGTGCTTTTAAGTAGATTATTTTGAGTTTTTCTGGATTGACAAACCAATAAGCCCTATCAACCTCAGATATTTTATGACCCGCCATGAAATTTGCTTCATCTTTATGTTGTATTTCATTTATTATAGTTGAAATAAAATATTTTCGAAGACTATGCGCTCTCCAAAAACTATAGGCACCTTTTTCTTTCTTAAACCCCGCCATTAATCCTATACGTCTAAAATTAGTAACAATTATATCTCTGTCTGCAGGTTTACCATTTTTCTTTACAAATATTGGAGAGTTTATATTTTTTATCCGAATTTTTTTATTTCTTCCGTTCATTCTCTCTCGAATATAGTGAATAATCTGAATTGTTGCTTCTGGAGGAATAAAAGTAATGTATTTATAATTTATCTTTGAACGGACTATTTCTATAGTTAAAACTTCATTTGATAGTTCTTCTTCATAATCAAAAAGATCCTCTACAGAGTTTATTTCCTTTTTTATAGCATTTCCTGCTGCATTAAGAAATTTTATTAATGTCAAACTCCTCGCTTCTTTTTGAGACATTCCGGATAATGCCATTAAATAAATTAATGCTCTTTCTCTTGGAGCTGCTACATTTACAAATTTTTGTAGTTCTTCTTTAGAAATTAGTTTGCCTTGATTTTTTTCTAAAGAAATATCTCCTCTAGGCTGTTTCATTTTAGGTAATTGAATATTAAATGCATCATAAAATGATTTTATCACATTAATATACAAATTAATCGTGTTTCTAGCTTTATTTTCTTTAATCAACTGTTTTTTGAACGAGAAAAAATAAATGTTAATTATACGGTCACTTAATTTAATTCCTTTATCTTGTTCAGAATCTGCTGCTGCAATTAATTCAACAGGAGATAATTTGATAAGTTCACAGAACCTTTTAAGTATTGGCAAATATGTTCTTACAGTTGAGTCTTCAAGATCATTATGAAATATCCACATATCAATTTTATTTTGGTCTTCCAAACTAAATTTCATACTATCACAAACCTAAGTAATAATATTAATACTATTACTTATTTTTAGTAATACTATATAAATTTAATCCGACCATATGTTCGTTAGCGTTTATTAACAACCACATGGCACGAATAATTTTTTTATATTTATTCGGACCATATGTTCGTTAAACGTTCATATGACGAAGTTAGTAACAAATTCCTTAATTTTTTCTTATAAAAATAGAATTTTCCCCGATATAAATATCAAATATCATTATCTTCATTTTCATTCTCAGGATTTGATTTTGATTTACATCGCTCTAATTCAAATTTAAGCTGATTTAATTTATTTTTATAATTATCAACTTCTTTTTTAAGTAAGAAATTGCGAATACCCAGGTAAATTACCGCTAAAAAAAGCACAACTAAAATCACAAGTAAAAAGCTAATAGTGATACTCGCTGCAAAAGTCTGCCAAAATAAACTGAAAGAATAAATTCCATAAATTATAGCAGCAAAAATACAAAATACTGCGGTTATAATCAAAATAATCTTTATCATCTTTAATGGTGGAACATTCATAATAACACATTTCATTTATATGGTTTAATTTTGATTTATATTTTATGATTTATGATTAAATTCCAAATAACTGGTTAATTTTTAAATATAATATAAATTCAGTCTTCATTTGATTAATTTATGTAAGACTGAGGAAAGATTAGGGTGTAAATGTGGAATAAATACTTTTAATATATTCCCTTAATTTAAGTTGCTTGATTACAAAATTTACAGTATCCATGGGACTTAATTCATTGCTAGGGAGGTAGTTAAATAAGTAAACTCATTTATTTTTTTATGAAATATAATTAGAATCATTAAATAAAATTTTAAGTAAAAAATAAAATAAAAATATTAAACATCAGAAAATAATTATAAAAATAAAATTTTAAGTAAAAATATTAAAATAAAAAAAGAATTCATATTAATAAATAATTTGAATTCTTTCTAATTGTTCTTTTTTTAAATGACTTAAATCCCAGCCCCACCAGTAATAGATCCGGTGTTCATTTCCAGCATTAAAGGTTTAGGTAGTTCAATGTCAATGGTTTCTCGAATAACATCCTCTACAGTTTCTACAAGTATGAACTCAATTTCTGCTTTAACATCATCCGGTACATCATCTAAGTCTTTTTTATTGTCAATTGGTAGAATTATCCGGTTAATTCCTGCACGATGGGCAGCCAAAACCTTTTCTTTAATTCCTCCAACAGGCAAGACTGCACCTCTTAAAGAAATTTCACCAGTCATGGCTAACTTCGGATCAACCTCATGATTAGTCACCAGAGAGGCTATAGTGGTCAGTAAAGCTACACCTGCAGAAGGCCCATCTTTTGGAATGGCCCCAGATGGGACATGGATGTGAAGATCCTTTTTATCGAATTCCGCAGCTTTTAAGTTAAGAGCTAGGCGGGAACGGATTAAACTCTGGGAAATCTTAGCAGATTCCTTCATTACATCACCTAATTGACCAGTGAGGGTTAATTTACCTTTACCTGGCATGAATGCCCCTTCAATGAAAAGAATATCCCCACCTACCGGAGTCCAGGCCAGGCCAGTGACTACTCCCGGAGGGTTAATTTTACCAGCTTGGTGATACTGAGTTAATTCATGGCCTAAAACATCATAGAGCATGTCTTCAGTAACCACATAGGGTAATTCCTCCTTACCTGAAACTACTTTTTCAGAGGCAACTCTTGCCACTGCAGATAGTTGACGTTTAAGTGCCCTTACACCTGCTTCACGAGTATATTTCTCGATTATGGTTTTTAATGCCTCGTCTGTAATTTGAAGTTGATTCTCATCCAAACCGTGTTCTTCTAAGACTTCATCCATTACATGATTTTTGCCTATATGGAACTTTTCATGGCTAGTGTAACTACCAATTTCTATTATTTCCATCCGGTCACGTAGTGGCCCGGGGATATCCCTTAAGGAGTTAGCAGTGGCTATGAAGAATACATCAGATAGATCATAAGGCACTTCTAAGTAGTGGTCAGAGAAGGTATTATTCTGTTCAGGGTCCAGAACTTCTAAAAGGGCGCTGGCCGGGTCTCCACTGTAGGAAGGCATTAGTTTGTCAACCTCGTCCAGAATGAAGACCGGGTTCCGCTCGCCGGCACGTTTCATTCCTTGAACAATTCTACCGGGTAATGCGCCAAGATAGGTTCTTCGGTGACCTCTAATTTCAGATTCATCTTTAACTCCACCCAGACTGATTCGGACATACTTCCTCTCCAGTGCTTCAGCAATACTTTTACCTAAGCTTGTTTTTCCAGTTCCAGGAGGTCCAACTAAAAGTAATATGGATCCTTGTTTGTTCTGTTTCAGTTTCATGACTGTTAAATGCTGAATTATACGATCTTTAACTTTATCCAGACCATAGTGTTGATCATCAAGTATCTTTCGGGCAGCTTCGATGTCTATTTCTTTTATTTCAGTATCTCCCCATGGAAGAGCAACCAGTAAGTCTAAATAGTTACGGATAACATTTTCCTCAGAGCTGTGTGGGCCTTGTCTTTCCAGTTTGGCCACTTCTTCTAAGGCAACCTCTTTGACCTCTTCCGGCATATTAGCCGCTTCAATTTGTTCACGGTAATCTTTTTTATTTCCTGCACCATCTGAATCGTTTAATTCGTCCTGAATAGCTTTGAGCTGCTCTTTTAGCATTACTTCCCGGTGTTTTTTATTCATCTCATCATTTACTCGAGATGCCATTTCCATTTGATATTTTAAAGATTCCTTTTGTTCAATCAAGATATCAAGGAATTTTAGACTCTTATCTTTTAGAGATCGTATTTCCAGTAAGTCCTGTTTTTTTTGAAGAGACAGATGTAGGTAAGGGAATACATAGGCCAGTGCCTGATTGAGATCATTCAGCTTAGAAATTTTCTCAACATAAGCCTGAGATCCTTTGAAATTTTCACTTATCTCAGATACAATGTATCTAATGTGTTTGAGGGTTTCTTTCTTGTTTTCTTCATCTAAATCATCTATATCTGGACTTAAATGATATTTAGCCCGGTAATTTCTTCCCTCAGACATCATTTCATCAATTTCAACTCTTTCAATAATTTCAACTTTCAAATGATAGAAATCTCTCATTTCTTTAGCATTTAAGATTTTAACTAAAGTACCAGTCCTATAAAAGTCAGATTCAGAATATACGCTTCTATTGATTCCTTCTTTGACGGCTAAAGCTATTCCATAAAAATCGTCTTTGGAGACCCGATTATAAATTTCACTCCCAATTTGTTTTCCAATTTTTAAATTCATATCAGTTTCATGTAATAAGACCATGTCGGGTATAACGAGTACAGATAATTCATCTTTTAAGTTTAGTTCTCTCATAGTATCCCTCAGTTAGTATAAGTAAATGTTAATTGCCATTATTTAATGGCTTGTGATTTTATATGGCTTAAAATATTGCCATATTTAATTCATAATTTTAATAATTCCACAAATTTGTCACCAGGTGGAATTTATTTGTTCCTCTTTTTTTCTAAACAGTCACACTTGGTTAAAACACATCCAAAAAGGAAATCCACCTTTATTTTGTGTTTTATCAGTGCATCCTGGTTAAATGTGTAATAAATTTGATTGCCTTGTTTTTCAGCATTAAGGATTTTAGCAGTTTTAAGCACTTTTAGATGCTGCGATGCTGCAGGTTGGGTTAACCCCATCATCCGGGCCATTTCAGACACATTAACTGCTTCTATCTCCCCTGAAGCCAGGGAATAAATCAATAAAAGCCGGTTAATGTTACCCAGTGCTTTAAAAAGTTCTTCTAATTCTTCTGAAATATCACAAGTATATTCAGAATTTATCCTCAGCATGAATCATAAGTATATAAGTATATGCTTATATACTTTTCGCTTTTAGATACATTTTGTAATTAAAATGGAAAAATTATTTTAAAAAACTAATGAAAAAGTACGGATAAATAAATAAAAATATTTAAAAAATTTAATTTTCATTAAAATGGCCCAATTTCAATCAATTAGTATATACTACCTGCCATATTTACACCAATCTTTAAGAAAATAAATTCATGAAGTAAAATTGTTAAGTTAACATGATTCTAACAAACCTTAAAAATAGTGCATATTTAAAAATTTTTAATTGAATTTTGAAATTTATCAAAACAAATCACTTAACTAAATTATAAAATTGAAAGTAAAAGTAAAAAATAAAACTCAGCTAAAAAATAATATAAAATCAAACTATAAAATTATAAAACTAATCTGAAATTAATATTAATCCTAAAATTACAAAAATCTCAATTAATAAAATAATCCTAAAATCCAAAAATAAACCACACAAAAATAAAACATTAATCCAAAACTCAACTAAAAATAAATAAACAAAATTAATCCTAAAATCCAAAAAATATACTATTAAAAAAAACAAATTGGTTATAGTATGATATTAATTGTAGGTGGAGCAGGTTACATAGGCTCCCATGTAAATAAAGTACTTCATGAAAATGGAGAAGAGACTCTGGTACTGGATAATCTTAGCTATGGCCATGAAGAGTTTGTTAAATGGGGAAAATTTGTGAAAGGTGACTTATCCAATACAGAACTCCTAACAAATATATTTAAAAAATATACCATAGATGCCGTGATGCACTTTGCAGCATTTACCTATGTAGGAGAATCTGTAGAAGACCCCCAAAAATATTATGTTAATAATCTTAAAAACACCCTCAACCTATTGGCTGTAATGAAGGAGTTTAATGTAAATAAATTTATATTTTCATCAACCTGTGCCGTTTATGGTGAGCCTCAAAAACTACCATTAAGTGAAGACCATCCCTTAAATCCAATGAGCCCCTATGGAAATTCGAAATTAATGGTTGAAAAAATTCTGGAAGATTATTCACAGGCCTATGATTTGAGTTAT
>JAHFBZ010000031.1 GCA_023249725.1 Methanobacteriaceae archaeon | reverse complement strand
GAACAAATAAAAAAGAAATACAAAACTATACTCGGAATACTCACCTACCTACACCACAAAATGAAAAACTGGACACAAAAACATATAAAAAAATAACAACACCCACAAACTTTACAAACCCGGAAAATGAAATAGTATAAATCTATCAAAGCATAACTAAAAAATATAAAAAGCAAATATAAAAATTCTAATCGGATATATCCCTATAAATTCAATAATTTTAACTAATGAAATCGTGATCTTATGATAGAATCCTATGAAAAAGCAGGAAAAATTGTTTCTCAAGTTAGAGAAGATGCATTGAAAATAATTAAAGACGGACTACCGATTATAGAGCTGGTAAATTTTGTAGAAAGTCAGATTATTGAAAAAGGAGGATTACCTGCATTTCCATGCAACGTGTCAATTAATGAATTAACTGCACATTACACCTCCCCTCCCGGGGATGAAACTCTTATTAAATCTGGTGATCTGGTTAAATTGGATCTTGGAGCTCATGTAAATGGTTATATCGCAGACACTGCATCATCCATTCTGGTCGACGGATATCAAAATCTTGACGAAAGCCAGTACAGTGAGGATCTAGCTCAAAAAAATCTTAAAATGATTGATGCCTCGAGAGAAGCATTAAACAATGCTATAAGCACCATAAGAGCAGGTGTAGAACTTGAAAAAATCGGCAAAGTGGTAGAAAATACCATTCAGAATTATGGCTTTAAGCCTGTGGCTAATCTAACTGGGCACAGTATGGAACAGTGGATTCTCCACTCCGGACTCTCCATTCCCAACATTGGAGAAAAAAATGGCCATAAATTAGAAGAAGGAGATGTTTTAGCGGTGGAACCTTTTGCCACTGATGGGATAGGGTATGTAACCGACATGCACCAAACATATATTTTCCGTTTCTTACGCGACAGGCCCATGCGAATGTTGCACGCAAAAAAAGTCATGGGAACTATAAAATCAGAATATAAAATACTTCCATTCACTGAGCGATGGCTTTTAGATTCATTTGATGAAAAAAGACTTACTTCATCAATGAGAGTGTTAATTAAATCCCGGGCAATCTATCCCTACCATGTACTCCGAGAAAAAAGTGGTGCCTGGGTTTCTCAAGCAGAACACACAGTTATTGTTGAATCTGATGGTTGTAAAATTATTACTGAATAAATACTAAAAAATAGAATAAAATTTGAAAGGTAAGGACTTATTTGTTAGTCCTAATTTCTACCATATATTTATTTTAAAAATAAGATAAGAAGAAATTATTGTGAAATTTTGGCCATTAAATCTTGAGCTTTTTTTATTCCTTCCACTTCATTTAGTTGTTGATAATATTCAAGTGCTTCTTGAAGAATTTCACGTGCCATTGGATTATGTCCGTTTTTATCATAAATAAAAGTCAAATAATAAAGGCTTTCAGCAGCCACATACATATCTTCAGATTCAAGTGACTCATTATAAGCAATCTCAAAATAATACTTCGCTTGATCAAAATTTTTCCGTCTGAAATAGGTGATGGCCCTAATCATCAAATCAGATTTCTTTTTTTGTCTTTTCTTTGATCTTTTATAAAAATAATAAACAATTCCATAAATATATACCATTACTATTACTAAAAAAGCAATTAAAACATCCATAATAGCCCACCTATTTCAAATAAGTGAATAATATTGATCCAAAATAAAAATAAAAAAAGAGAATTAGAATGGTACTGGTAGTCCCATTTCTTTTCTCTTATCGATGGTTTTCTGGTTTTTCTCTTTCTTCTGAGCAGATAATTTTTGTAGAAGGTCGAGTCCAGGTTTGACATTAGCAATGTCTTTGGTCTCGAATGCTCCTGCTTCAACTGCTTGTTTGAAGATAGAGTCTCCACCATCGGTTCTGGTAATAACTGTGGACCATCCATCAGGTGAACCAACAGATCCAGTGGACACATCGCCTAATTCAGCCACGTAATCAAGACAGACGTTACATCCGCTTTGTTCATAACCGTGGGTTTCTTTAAGTGGTATGCTTAAGACTTCGTCCTGAGTGTATACCCAGAATTTACCTTTACCAATGTCCATTTTTTCTACCATTTCCATACTGACTCCCATTTTCTCTGAGATGAAAGTTTCTAGAGAAGCATATGGGAAGTTTTCCATACAGTAAATACCAATCAATAACTTGATCTTATCAGCTAAGAATCGTACACCGAATGGGTAGGACTGCATTTTTCTGATACCCATGGTTTGACATGGAATAGCAACAGTTCCTAATTTTTCAATACCGTATTGCCGTACAGCTTTCTTTAACATCATTACGTTAGGGGAGAAAGTGTACTTGGTACCGGCAGCTGCGATGATCTCATCAGCAGACATGGCTACCATTGGTTCTGGTTTCCAGAATTCATCAGTAGGTCCAGCAACTACGGCTCCTTCAATGATTTTTTCTTCTAGTGCAAAGGCTAATAAACCGGTGACAATTCCACCATCTTGAGAGACTTTTTGGATTTGTTTATCGGTTGCTCTTGCAGAGACTATTTCTTTGTAAGTACCTAAAACCATTTTTCCAGCCTCCTATAGTCCTAAGTCCTTTTTGATTTGTTCTTCTGGGAACCAACTTCGTGGGCACTGTACATAACAGATTCCACATTTTACACATCGGTCACCATTAACTTCTGGTCGCCCATTAGTCATGCTAACAGCTCTGGTTTGACAGGCCATGGCACAGGTACCGCATCCGATACATAAAGCTTGGTTAACCACGTATTTTTGCAGATCACATCCGCATCCTTCGGTCATTCCTGCTAAATCTATCATAGGCTGTAAATAGTCCATGTCTCCATTAATTAAAGCTACTACTGTTTTAGCGATAATTTCTGGGGATGGTGGACATCCTGGTATTGCACAGTCCACTTTAATCAAATCAGCAATAGGCACAAATGATTCGTGATCTGGTCTTGCTTGTTGTCCACCCCGAGAGTATCTAGTAAAACATCCGGTAGCGGAACATGATCCATAAGCACATACCATTGCTGCTTTTTCCCTTACTTCCATTAATTCATGCAGGCTATGTTCATCCTGCAAACAGACAGACCCTTCTACGAGTGCCAGATCCATTTCCGGCATTTCCCATACATCTGCTAGGGTTTGTCCATAAACAATATCCACCATGTTGGTGAGTAATTCGGCGAGAATGTCGTAGTTTTCACTTAACGACATAATGTCTCCGGTACATCCACTCAAGTGAATGTAACCAATTCTTGGTTTTGCATTTTCTTCGGCCACTTTTTCAACCTCCTGTTCTGAAGCTCCAACTTGTCCTGATTTTGCTGGTTTAGGCTCCTCATTAGCTGGTTTAGCCCCTATTCCTAATAATCCCTTTAATTTGGAAATCAAGCTCATATTGCTAAACCCCTATCTCCTTTAAAATCATTTTAATGGCTTCGGGAATAGCTTTTTCAATAGAGGGACTAAGTCCCATGACCACATCAGGGGCAGAGATTTCTTCTGGTTTACATCCAATAACCATAACATCAATTTTTTCATTGAGTTCATGTAATGGCTGGTTTACTGGCCAGGAATGCATGTTTTCATAAGATCCTTTAGGGATTTCATCAACTTCGAATTTCCTTAGCGTACCTGGTTCTGCTTTAAATTCTACTATATCCACCACGATCATTTTTTTCCAGGAATCGTGGGGAAGTGAAAATACAAAATGAGGGCCTCCCGTTCCAGCGTCAATAAACATGACATTATCTGGTCGCGCGTCTTCGTTTTCTTTGAAATATTCTTCAAGTGACTCAATCACTGCTGGGCCGAATCCGTCGTCCTTAAAAAGGACATTTCCGCATCCGACAACTAATATCTCTGCATCGTATGGCATTTTATTCCCTTTTTAAAGTTCCATTAAAGTCTGACCATTTCATTTTTAATGACACTACTGTCCTCATCGTCTACCACAATTACGTGAGTAGCACAGGATAGACATGGATCATAAGCTCGGATGACATGGGGTCCAAATTCATGGTGGAATCCTTCAGTTGCAGGTCCCATAGTTGGTATGTTCCAGGTTGTTGGGACTAAAGCACTGTAGAACTGAGTTTTACCATTGGCAATTTGTGACATGTGCACATCCAGTCCTCTTGGTCCTTCAATAGCACCAATTCCCAATTTATTAGTACCAGTTATATCGAAGTCAGCTTGAGCAGGAGCAGAAGTGTCAAGATCATCCAAAATAGCTATTGCTCTGGATAAAGCTGTTTTCATCTCATATGCGCGAGCTACGTGTTGAGCAACGACACCTTGGTCTTTAAATCCGCCAAATACTGAAGCTCTTGCTCTTGGTCCTACTTCTACATTTACTCCATCGTATAATGGAATAGTGGAACAAGCCCTGTGGCCAATTTCAGCGTCATCGTACCAGCTTTCTGGCATGATTTCAGTAAATCTGTCCAGATCAAACTTGGTTCGGTCACCGTATATTTTGTCACTAGCTAAAGTTGGCTGATTGTGAACACCTAAACCTTTTGGTAAGTCTTTATCAGCAATTAAACCAATCATTAAATCAACGTGTTCGTCGACTTTTGGTTTTAATTGTTTTAATCTTGCGTATAGCCTCTTTCTGGCTAATTCACTGATATTGTCAGCCATTCCTCCAATCCGAACATCGGATGGGTGAATACCTTCTCCAGCTACCATATCCACTACGTACTGTGCATTTTTCCTGATTTCAGAAACAGAGTTTATGGCAGCAGCCATAAGGTTTTCTGGTACGAAATCAGCAGCTATCAGGAAATGGTGGATAGCATGGCTGTTTATATCGTGGGCCATAAGGGTTAACTCTCGTAGTTGTTGTCCTGCTTTGGGTACTTCTATGTCCAGTGAGTCATCAATGGCCTCAACTGAAGCTAGAGTGTGAGGTATAGGACAAACACCACAAATCCGCTGTACAATAACTGGAGCGGTTTCTGGAGCTTTGCCTGTAACTATTTTCTCAAGACCTCTAACAGGAGTAATACTGAAGTATCGTCCTTTGGTCACGATTCCTTCATCATCGACTTCCATGACAAGTTCTGCGTGTCCTTCTTGTCGTGATGTCGGCGATATAACAATCCTTTCGCTCAAATGTATCACCTCTTGTTTTAAAGTTCAAAAACTATCATTTATATAACTATTATTATATGTTATAAGTTTTTCAATTAGGAAAAAAATGAAAAGTATTTATATGATGGCAAACCCATGATTAATTCTTTTTTTAAAAGAAGAAAATAAAACGCATTTAATAGAAATAGAGAACTTTAGTAATTTATTTACCTTTAGTAAATATATTATAATTACTTATTATAATTACATAGCCAAAGTTTATAACCCGCAGATATAATAATGTGAAATCTGGTATCACAATAATATCATATAAAAACTTGATTTGATTAAAAAATATAATCAAATTTAAGATAATTTAATAAGTTCAGATGTACAATGTATATAATAATAAATAAAATAATAAAAATAAATTTTCAAAGGTGAGTTAATGATAAACTCAAAAATATTAGTATCCATGGTTATAGTGCTTATGGTAGGTGTAGCCGCAGCCGGTTATCAAATAAGTCAGACCCCGCAATTATGGCAATTAACTACTCCACAAAGTAGTGATAGTTCAAGTCAAGGTGACTCTCAATCTTCTTCCAGTCCTTCTGATGTAGTTCAGAGCCAGAGTGGTAGTGGATCCAGTTCTTCTGGAAGTTCTCAGGGAAGTACTAGTGGAGGTTCAAGTGTGAAAATATCATCAGAAGAAGCTAAAAACATAGTTTTGAAAAATTATGTTGGTGAAAAAGGAATTACTGTTAAAAGTGTAAAACTTACTACTGGTTCTGATGGAAAGAAAAAGTATATAGTGGTTTTACAAGATCAAAGTGGTAAAGCAGTCGGTGAAATAGAAATAGATGCAAATACTGGAGCTAATCTCGGAGGCGCCGGAGGTGCGCCCTAATGATAACTAAAACTGACTGTTGTACAATTAAATCAGAAGATATTGAAGATGCCGTAGTACTTGAAGGATCTCCAGGCGGAGGTTTAATTGGGAATATAATTGGTTGGCTTTTAGTAGAAGACCTCAAAATGAAGGAAATAGGATATATAGAATCCAAATATTTTCCACCACTAGCTGTTCTCTACAAAGGAGTTGCTTTGCATCCTTTTAGAATTTATGAAGCTGAAGGATTAGTTTTATTCCTATCCGATTTTATTGTGCCACCTAATGTTGTATATGACATGACTAGCTCCATTGTGGACTGGATGGATAGAAACAATAGTAAAGAACTGATAACATTTAACAGTATGGTTGTTAGGGAAAAAAGTCAGGCTACCGCTGCTGCAGGAAATAGTGAAGATTCAACTAAACGATTAGAAGATATGGGACTTCCAATATTACCCTTTGGGAATATAAATGGCCTATCTGGAACTTTACTAACCCAGTGTGCTTCAAAAGATATACCTGCATCTTGTCTCTTTGCAGAAATATTAAATCCATACCCTGACCCTCGTGCTGCTGCCGGAGTGGTAGATACATTAAATACCATGTTAGACATTAGCATAGATCCGGATCCATTATTACAAGAAGCTCAGGAAATAGAATCAAGACTTAAAAAGCTAGCTGAAACAGTTCAAAACGAACCAGAATCCCCAATATATATGTAAAAAATATTGTAAAAAATAGTTTGCAAATATCAAATCATTTGTAAACTTTAATATTTTTTTTATAAAAATGGTTAAAATTCGGCAAAACCGCAGCAGTTATATAGTAAAACAAACTAACATCTTTTTATCATTTTAATAAGGGCCCGTAGCCTAGTTGGATAGGGCGTCGGACTTCTAATCCGAAGGTCCCGGGTTCAAATCCCGGCGGGTCCGTTAAAAGAACTTTTTTTAGAAATTTAATATACATTATTTATATAATTGTTATCTGGAATAATAATTAAAATGTAAAAATAAAAATTTGATAGCCACATAACTAGGGCCCGTAGCCTAGCCAGGATAGGGCATCAGACTCCTAATCTGAGGGTCCCGGGTTCAAATCCCGGCGGGTCCGTTTATTATATTTTTTAAATTTAATACAGATGATTCCTATTACTTTTTAAATTGAATATATTCAAAATTAATTTAAATCATTAGTAGATGTATGTTAAAATCCGTTAGAATATCGATTTAGTTTTAAGCACAGCTAATATAAAAGATAATGTTTCTTAAAATAAGTGCATAGTTTTAGTAAATCATTTGATGGTAGCTAAAAGTAATTAACTTGAAGGAATTTGGATTCGATTTACTGGTTTTAATTATAAAAATTAACTATTTTTCTGAAGATATATCTTTCTTAATTGTTTCCATGAATTCAAATCGGTATTTAAAGTTATTTAGTAGTTTTATAAACTCTTTTGAATTGATAATTACTACCAATTCATTTTCTTCCAATATATCTGCTTCTTGAGGCACAATAAGGATTTTTTCCTCAGAATCTACTTTACGACATATTCCCATAGTGGCTTTAAAATCCATTTTAATCAAACCAATAGTAAATTTCTAATAATTTAGTTCAAAATAAATTTTGAATATATAATGATCTTAAATTAATAGATTTAAAGATAATTATCTAAATTATTTTCGGGAAATTTAATCTCACCATATTTTCCGCCACCGCCAGGAACAATTACCAGAGTCTTATCTCTAAAAGCCTGAATAACCGGAGCCATTTCTGGTGAAACGATTTCTATATCTTCTAAGGGAACGCGAATCATAACATCTATTTCGCTTCCCAAGTTATTAACCAGATTCTCCCATATTCCCTGAACAAATTTTGTGGTAACTCCTTTAGAAAATGCTAGAGAAATTATTTCAGCCAAAGGCATTATATGAATATAAGGCGGCCTATGATAAGGATGATGCGGTCTTTTCCAAGTAGCTATTTCAGATATTCGATAATCAACACCTTTTTTAATGGTTCCACCACAAGAACACTTCCTATTAGCCTCTTGAGCTTCTTTTGGAGAAAATATTTCATAACATCTGGTACATGCAGTCAGGTGATACTTTCCTAATCGTGGATCAAAACCATAATTAGCTTTCATTCTTTTCTTTTTTAATGCATTTTTTAATCCAGTGAATGAAATATCCTCTACTTCTATTTCATTGAATTCACGACCTAAACGATGTGGCCATGGAGAATGTGCATCAGAATTAGTTAAAAATGGTATATCTTCCAATTCTTTAATAGTGTCTGCCATATCTGTATCTGCAGAAAGACCTATTTCCAAAAAGTCTGGTTTTTTTCCATAGCAATCCATAAAGCTATCATATGCTTTGTACATACTTGTCCAGGGCGTAAATGCGTGTGCTGGGCCAATAAGGCCATCATGATCATGTACAATATCCATTATTTGGGCTCCATTCATGCGGACTCTGGGACGTCCTTCTTTTTCCTTATCAACAGAAACCATCTCTTTTCTGACAGCATGAGCAGTTTCTATAGATGGTAAAATCATTAAATGGTGAACTCTTTTGTTATCTTCCACTTCAGCAGTTAAAATGAAATCACAGCTCTCTTTAGAATAAATTCCGTCCCCAGCAGGCGTGGTGCTGCCTTCTATGATTTTTAACCATCCTGGATGAAGTGCATCACCCGTACCCACCAGCTGAAGGCCTTTAAGTTTGGCCTGAGGAGCTATGGCATCAATAACCATGTTATTTGATGTGGCCCTGGAAAAACAACTATGAATATGCAAGTCCGCATTAATTATCATAAAAGAAGTTAGATTATTGGGATATATATAATTAAAGCAAAATTTCAGTTATTCCGTATAGAAATTTAAAATTTATAAAAAATACTCATAATCAACTATTTAAAAAAAAAAAAAAAAAATTAAAATATTAGAAATTATCCTATGTATCGCAGATCTTCCTCACCCGGAGGCATTGCTGTACGCTCCACCATTTCCTGCTCCATCTGCTGGGCCTTAGAAATCATTTTACGAGTCTCAATAGCACGTTCTTCTAAACTTTCAGTATCTACTTCTAAATTTAAAAGAGACATTAAAACAGTGAGTAAGGCTTTGGCTGCTTCAGCATCAATGAAATATCCTGGAGTTTCACCCATTAAACAGACGCCCTCCATTCCTCGGAGAGTTCCCATGCCCAATAAAAGGCCAGATGCTCCAATAATACCACCGTCTGCAGACCTGAGAGTAACTTCATGATCTTCAAGCTTTTTAGCTAGATCTTTGTTAGTTGCAGCACCGAAAACAGCACATGTTTCTACAGGTTGGCCTGTGGCTAGTCCGCCAAGAGTATATATCTCTTTAGCACCGTGTTTTTCCACTAAATCTAATATGAGTCCGCAAACTTCATATTGGCCTTCAGGAGATAAGCCCTGTGTATTCCCCACCAAAAGTAGGTAATCTCTTTCATCTTCTCCAGCAGATTTTAGATAGTAGAGTTCATTTTTCATGGCATGTATAATTCCATTCTCATCTACCAGTACTTGTGGAGGAAATGATGGTGAATGAATTTCAGCCATTTTTACTGCACCCAGTTCTTCAATTATGTGATCTGCGGCGAGTTTTCCAACATGGCCAATACCCGGAAGAGCTTCTATGAAAATAGGTTGATTTAACTCTACTTCTTCTAAAATATTTATAATAGTTTCCTTCATTTTTATCCCCTCAATATTCATTAATAAAGAATATTTGATAGAATATTAAATTTAATGTTATAGTTAGGACAGTGAATAAAAAATATTCTTATTCAATTTATCATGGTCTTAACTAGTTTCATTAACCCTATCCTGCATCTGTTCTTTTAGAATCCTACGATACTTTCCATACTTGTCTTCAGGAGAATATTTAGCAGGATAAATGACTCCTACTTTACCAGCACAATATGGACAGCTATTTTTAAGAGTGTATTCCCCACAGGATTTGCACCTTTTCATTTTCATTTTCATAGAAATATCCTGAAATTACTTTATTGAAATTAATCTTGAATCAAAAATTAAAATGAATAATTTAGTTTAATCATTCTAATTCACGATGGAAAGTTCCTTCACCTTCAGATGCTTCTACTAAATCTATACAACGATCAGCTGCATCTTTAAGATTCTTTTCAGCTTGAATATAGTCTGGAGCTTTGACAATTAATCTGTATCTAGGAGCACCTACACACTGGATAACTATATTATCGCCTTCGGCAGATTCTAGGGCTTTTTTTATGATTTCAACGCCATTTGAAGCGTATGATTTGATGTCAACGTACCCCGTAATCTGGACTTCAGGAGGAGTAATGTTTTTCTTGGCAATTTTGGTTATGGCTTGGGCCCATTCTTCACTAACTCCCTCATCCATAAGGGCAGATTCGCCTTCCTCAGCAGAAGCTTCGAATGCACCATAAATGTCTCCAAAACGATCCATCATTAGGTATCCCACTTCATTATAAGCAGTGTCCAGATCTTTATCCATGGTTTTACCAGCCAATTCCAAGAACTTCTCTGCTTTTTGTTCGATTTTCCAGGACTGGATTTTTTTGGTTCTCTGATCTTCCCTAATACGCTTCATGGATACATCCACGTGACCTTTCTTAGGGTTAACTCTTAGTACACGAGCAACAATTTTCTGGTTTTCTCTTACATAATCCCGGATATTTTTTACCCAACCAGAGGAAACCTCAGAAATATGAATAAAAGCCTCTTTACCCTGGTACTCTTCCAGGCTGGCAAAGGCACCGTAGTTTAAAACTTTATGTACAGTTCCTACTACTAGTTCGCCCTCATCAGGCCATTGATTTTTTCTTCTTACCATGAAAAACACCTAAAATCCTTAAAATAAAATTAAAAATAATTTAAAAAAAAATTTAATCTAAAACTTCAACTATTTGGGAGGTAATCTGAGATTTTCCACCCTTTGGTTTTACCAGGGTTTTACCACAGATAATACACTGTACTACGGAAGCAGCACGATCAAAGACCACTTGCTGGTTTCCACAATCCATACATTTTACCTTTAGGAAGTTACCTTTTGTATTTTGGAATGCTGCCATTATAACACCTCTAGGCTACAAATTCTATTTTCCCGTTTCTAAAGGACTTTTTCTGAATGTGGGCTTTACCGCATTCTTTGCATTTAAGTCTTAAGTCCAGTTTTTTTATGGGTTTGTTTCCTGATGGAAGTGGCCTTGGGTAACCTCGGTAACCCGCAGTAACTCTTCGGAACTGTCTTTGTCCCCATTTTAGTTCGCTAGCTTTCCTTCTTTTTGATTCGAATACTTCGTGAACGGTATGTTTCTTACAGCTCGGGCAGTAAGTTCTCCTTTCTTTAGGCATTTTCATATAATCACCTCTATTGTAAAAGTAATCCATATCATAAATATTATAATAAAATATTTGATCTGAATCCATAATAATTGCTATCCCCATCTTGGGGTAGAAAAGATATATTATGTGTTTATCATTGGAATGCCTATTTATATGTTTGGATGAATGAATTTAAAAAATCATTTCCCCAAAAATAAGTTCTAAAAATGAGTTTTAAATGTTAAAAATACATCAAAAGCCATCATTAAGAAAACAAATAGGATTACATCCAAATGAAATCAAATCTAATATGGCAATTAAATATTATTTAAATTATATTCATCTATTAAGACTTAATATATCTTCCTTTTCGGGCCTTTATAAATATTTGGGCATTAATTTCAGGCATTTTAACAACATCTTGTGGGCAGAAAGGCCCATAAACCTTTTGATCTACCCCTACAATTGACGGTAGCTCATCAAATATAACCACCGTTTTTAAATCCATACCTGATTTTTCAGTTTTCGATTTACTTTTAGATAAGTCCTCTGGCCTCGCAGGAGGAACAAAATCATCCCTATATTTTTTATTATCCAATTGGTCCATTATTTGCTTTTTAGAAGAATCCTTTTCAAAAACATCTTTGCCTTCTTCATTAAAAGATTCAACACCAATATTTTCACTATTTTGATTGGTTAAAATATCTTCTGGTTTTAAAGATTTTGAAGTCGAATTTGTTTTTGAAACAGATATTTTTGCGGAATCTTCATTAGATGCATCTATTTGTTCAGGGGCAATCAAATTGTTAGGAACAATTTGTGGATCATCGAGAACATCTAGAGAAGGTATTATCCTGCCCCGATAACCTTTTAAAGTATCTATTAAAGAAAAATAAAGTTTTTCTTCTTCAGGAGTAAGATTTAAAGGAGTTGTATCTTGCAAATCAAACTGAGGTTTTCCCTTAAATAAATGATATGACCTTTGAATATTCATTACAGCGCTATCAGTTATCTTGTGTTCTCTTCTTTCACAGATTTCAGTGGCTATTCTCTGAGTATCTCTTAAAAGATATTGCTCTTTAGCAAACGGATCATTTCCTACAGTATCCATTAATTCTTCTAAATAGCGGTGAACTCTTTTATAAAAGTCCTCACCAACCCGAGCAAGGCCACCTTCATTGCGCTCTTTCTTCTGTATTTTCCTTAGTTTCTGGAAAAACTCGTCCAACCCTATTCCTCGCTTAAATCCTCTCTTAAATTTATTTCAGGAAAATGAAATTTTAAATAAAAAAAGGTAGTTTAGTCTTCTGCTTCAATTCTAGGAGCCAATAAAAAGCTTAGTTCGCCTTCATCAGAAACCATTCTGAGTTTAAGATTTAAAGGCATGTCATCACCCAGACTTATGCTTGCAACATCTGAAAACTTGTCAGCCTTAAGCATTTCCTTGATCTTTTCCAGGGAAAATACTGAACGGGCACTAGTGTCTATATTTTCACCATGCAAATATTCAATATTAGCATCCCCAAACTCACCCTCCGCAGATGCGGCAAATCTATCCCCGTCCACACTCATAGCAATTTTATCCGAGAAAATATCTATATCTTGTATAGAATCTTTAAGCAGACTAAATGGAACCTCGAACTCAGTAGGATACTCTAATTTTGGAGGACTTGGAGCTTCATATTCAATATCAATAAGTCTGATTTTAAATCTTCTTTTAGCTTCCCCTTCAAAGGTTATAATAAAATTACCCTCATCTAATGACATGTAAACTCTATCATCGCCTTTAGATCGTTTCAAGACCTTCATCAGTTCTTCAGTATCTACATTGATTTTTTCAGGTTCATCACAGACATACTCATCAAATAGACTGGATTTCAGTTCCAAATGAACGAATGTGATGTGACTACGGTCTAGAGCATCCAGACGCAAACCTTCACTGTCAGTCTGTATTTGTACTTCGTCTACAATGGAAGAAATTGCATCGAAACTGGTTTTCAGTATATTGGGGTCACTTAACTCTGCTTTAAACATTTTCATCCTCCATTAATTATAAATTTAGCATAGGATGAACTAAATAGTTCACTAACAATCCCTTAAGTATTATATATAATCTATAATCACTATCTAAGTATATATAATTAATATTTATCTATTATTATTATATTTTATTAAATATCTAAATTTAATGAATTGGAAAAAGTTATTTATAATCTGATAGTATTTTGATATCCTATAATCTATTATTAAATTAAGCAATATTTTAGTCCAATAATCGAAAATTAAACTCAAATGAAGTTAAAAGATTCTAACTATTGTTATTTTTCTTTCTCGGGGATTTCTGATAATTCTTCATTTTCAGGTGAATCCTGGTCAATTAGGTTTTCATTTTCAGATTCTTTTGATGGAGATTCTTTTGATGAATGATTCTTTTTCAAATCATCAGCTTTGGAATCAGTTCCATCTTTTTTAGAAGACTTCTCTTCAACTCCTTTCATTTCCTGATAAATGTTATCAAAAGAGGTTTTTCCAATAATTTTAGGTGCATAAATTCCCGCAATTATTAATAATCCAATTATAACAAAAAAAGCGGAAGTTACAGATTTTTCCCCAAATACTACATTATCAGAAACTTTATCAGAAGTTCCAAATAAAAAAGATATTCCCAACAATATCAGAATGACTGCTACTGCCAATCCAATCATAGTAAATAATTTTTGCCGGTCACCTTGAATAGATGTTTTAAATTTATTAAATTTAGCACTAATTTCTGAAAAACTGCTTTTAGAATCATTAGCATCTATAGATTCTTTAGAATCTATCGAATTATTTTGATTTTTAGAAGATTTTGAACTTTTTCCATCTTTATGAGGTAGAGAAGTTTTAATGAAAGATTTTTTAGATTGATTTTCGGATTTGGAAGAATCATTAGAATCTATAGAATCATTAGAATGATTTTTTGAATCATCAAGATTTTCAACATTAGGATCTAAATTTTTTAATGCTTTTTTAGCTAAATTAAAAATAGATAATGTATTTTTTTCTTCAGATGACGGCTTTTCAGACTTTGATTCTTTCATATTAATGCTCCATTAGTCGTATTCTCTCCAAGTATGTTTGCAAGCTGAGCATCTTAAAAATCGAGTTTCAGCTTCATCCGCCCTTCTGGTCTGTTGAAGCCACCAAAATGCCTCCATATTTTTACATTTGGGGCATTCCGCACGAGTAGTTGGAAGGGTGTTTATATCATCACCGGTGAATATAACCGTGTCTTTAGGGTCTATTTTTTCAGATACATCATATTGGCTAGCCAGATCTTTGGTAATCTCTTTTTGATAACCACATTTACACTGGAAACTGTTGTCTTTAGGAAACATCATAGCTCCGCATTTAGGGCAAAACTCCATATAAGTCCTCCTTACAAAGTAAGATTGATAATTTATTAGATTTAACTAATTTAGTAGGAAATTAAATGTTTAAATCAATTAATTTTATCAGTTGAAGCATATAGTCTAATTTTGAATAATTTTAATTGATTTTATGATTCTATTACTGGTTCTTATTAATAGTTTTTATTTTTTAAATAAATTATATTCAATTATCTACTAATATTTTTAAAATCTAAGATATATAATTTCTGATTTGATTTTTTAACTTCGTTTATTTAGAATATTTAAAGCATTTTTTAAAATGGTTTTATGGTCAAATGCAAGTTTTAAGTCACTAATTTCATCTTTAGTAAATTCAAAAGCATCCTCCGCATCACTATCTGCTTTCAAGTTCCCAGAAACTATTCGAGCGATGTATGCAACCGTTACCGTGTGTCCTCGAGGATCTCGATCAGAATTAGAGTAAACACCAGCCAGTTCTACAAGTTCAACATTTAAACCCGTTTCTTCCCAGGCCTCCCTTACAGCAGCCTGCTCAACAGATTCACCAATCTCTACAAATCCCCCGGGGAGGGCCCAGTAAGATTTATATGGATCGTATTTTCTTTTTATAAATACAATAGTATCTTTAGGAGACATGATGATAATATCTACCGTTAAAAAAGGGGTTTTAGGAGTCTGAGTATTAATAATATCACTTCCGACAAAAAGACTGATTAATAACTGATTAAATTTAATAATATAGTATAAATTCCTAATAATTTAATTTTCAAGTCATTTATTTCGAGTAAGTTTAATATTGGCCCTATCACGCATTACCATAAGATTCACCAGTTTTTACACCAGCAGCAATTATATGGGCCGTTCTAATAGGTTCTGGTAAGTTACTATGAGTAGTGGACAGTCTCACTATTTCCAAGGCATCAAATAACTCTATTCCACAAATCTGAATGAATAAACTTCCAGAATCATCAACTTGATGTACTGGCCCTGCTTTTTCCACATTTTTCCATCTTTCTTCCCCATCTGAGAAGTTTTCAAGAGCTTTTTCTATTTTTTCAAAATTAGGATACTTTCTCATGGCCACAATAACCGGAACCGTAGTTTTTTCAAATATTTGAGTAATATCAACCACATTAAACCCCCCAAAGGTAATGCCGTCCAGCATAATAACGCCTAATTGGCCCTGATGCCGAGAATCATTAACCATTTTCACTATCTGTTCTGTAGAGTCAGTTCCATCAATTTGGACATATGTAGTCAAGACTCCATCTAACCATGAACCTCCCCGGAAAAAGGTTCCTACCACTAGAACATTACCTTCTTTATGAGGAGTAAATGGAGCATCATCAATGCCTAAAATTCTTATTTCAGACTTAATAGTTCGGAATTTCTTATTTTTCATGAAAATTCTTCATATCATTAATCTTATACTAATTACATTTAGTGAAAATAAGTGTTAAAAGTCAAAAATAGAACTTAGAAAAAAATTATTTGTAAAATGGTAAGTTATTTGATACTAATTGATTAATTTCAGTATTAATAATAATGAAATATTAAAATATGATATATCAAAATCATATTATATCAATTAATTCATTATAATCCACTTAATTAGATTAACTTATTCAATTGTTTCTAAAAGGCCTTTGAATTCTGCGCATCTTTCTTTTAAAGTTTCTGAAGCGACTTTAAGGGATTTTTTAGGACTCTTAGCCTTTACATATATTTTAGGTTCTCCCACAATTGGGTGATCAATGGCATAAGCCGTTGATTTAACATCTTCATCTTCCATTAAAATTCTTCTAAGTGCATTACAGAGGGTGTGAGTCTCTCCTTCAGCAAGTATTTCCAATTCATATCTTTTACTAGTAATAATTTCCATGTTATACCTCATTAAAATTTGATTATCTTTAAGTTTATATTTTTAAGTTTGGTGAATTAATTATAAATTTTAATAAATTAAAGTGGTTTTAATCTAGTTAAATGGGTTTAATTATGTTTAATAGATTAAAATGCCTTTCATTAGAATACTTTCAAACCTGGTAATTTACAGAAATTTTTCTTTTCTCTTTATTATCACAGTTAGGGCAGGTTACTTCATTTTTACCAGTTTGTTTCATGAAATGCCGGCATCGAGTACACATAGCCTTTAGCACTCCCAAATCTTTATGAGAGGTTTTAAGATCAATATTGTCTAAACCTACCACTTTAGTTATTCTGGCTTCTATAAGGTCACCTATATGAAAAGCATCTGTTAATTTAGCCAAATATCCTTTATCCGCCTGAGAAACGTGTATTCCACCAACAAAAGAAGCCACCAGTTTTCTAGGGTTGTCTTTGATAAAATGGATTTTGACAAGCGCTCTTTGGCCCCTAACTTCTAGTATCTGACCTATAATTGTTGTATTTTTATTTAATACCGGTGGAGTGCCTGTTTGAGGAAGCACATGTATACGTTTATTTTTATCGTCTAGGGAAACGGTCCCCACAACCATAGCCTTTATATATCCATTATCATCATATGCTCCTTCTGATGGAACAAATTCCTCACTAACACCCAGTAAATCCCCGGGCAAAACAAAATCTCCAGATTTAGCCTTCATCCATTCACCTCTTTTGAAAAATTAGTGATCTGAAAATGATTTTATAATGTGATTTTAAATTAAGTAAAAACATTTTAGAATATAATAATGTTAATTTTTCTATTATATATGGGTTGTTGTTAATTTAATTTTTTTGTGAAACATTATGAGCTTTTATTCTAAATTTTTATTCTTCCCCAAAATATATTTCATCTAATTGATAATTATCCCATTCCCGTTTATCAAGAACTATTTCTAACTCTTGAGGAGTTATTAAAGGTTTTTTATACATTTGAGAATCATCAATAGCTATTCTAGGACAAGCCGTCGCTACAAAAGCATCTAAATCTAAAAAAGGCAATAGTAAATCAGGTGATATGTTTTCCATCATTATTAAAAAGGCCTCTTTGCCTTCATTTTCCAGGTTCTGCTTTATTTTGCGGGCCAGTGCCATGCGGTACTGGCCTTCCTTGGAAGAAACCAAAATTCCCCATTTATTAGCTTCACAAGCTTTAGTAATCCTTGCAAAACGAATTCTTAAAATTCTATCTGCAAATTTTTCTATATCCCTTGCTTCTCCTCTATAAGGATCAGCAATAACTACTGGTTTATGAGTAAACAATTTAATGCCTAAGGGATGAAAATTTCCACTTCCCAGGTAAAAATAGGCATCAACATCCAAATTCTTTATAGAAGAAAAATTACATCCTAAAACTTGGCCTACTCTGGTACTGGAACCTGATTCAACCATTACTTCTTTGCCATTTACTTCTAAAAAATGTTTAATATCCTCTAAAAGGTGTAAATGCTGAGTAGTGGTGGCTAGAGCAATTTTATGATATCCCTGAAGGAGTTCTAAAGATTTTTCCAGTGCCCCATTCACATCTACCTGAGAATAAGCCTCAATAAACATCACCGGCACCGGATAATCCAAAGGAAGTGCAGTGTGGCCATAATGAATTAGTATATCAACTAAATCTGCCATTTTACTATGTGCAGTATCACAGGCCCCAAAACATGGATCTGCAGAGATTATAACCGTGGCCCCAGTTTCTGATTCTAGTTGTTCAGCAACTTTAGAAGCGTGAATTTTAAGGCCATCTGGAAACTGCAATCCCACTAAAGATGCATTAATATCCTTAATTTTCTTTATAACTTTTTCAAGATCTAGATCATACATAGACATAGAATTTACCAGCTTAAAATTTGAATTAATTGTTGAATTAGTATTTTTAGTAATTAATTAAATTACTTTTAAGTAATTGAAGATTTTTAAGATGAAGATTTCTTAGAAGTTGCAGTAAGATAAAATTAAATAATTTTCAGCAGACCCCATATTAACTCACTACTTAAGAATAGGTTCCGCAGTAACCTTATTATCAATCACATCTACCTTAATTAAAGCTTTTAATTTGAGCCCCGTTTCTTTTTCAACTATTTTTTTACCTTCACCCTTCTCAATAACTGCTACTACTTCTGCTATTTCCACACACATATTTTTTAAAGCTTGTAAAACAGCAATCATAGTTCCACCAGTACTTACCACATCATCTATAACCAGTACATTATCACCAGAATTGATACCATTAATGAAAAGCTCTCCCTGACTATATCCCGTTGTTTGATGGACTGCAACCTCTCCTGGAAGTCCATATTGGCGTTTTCTAACTACTACAAATGGAATGCCCGTCTCTAGAGATAGGGCCGTGGCTAAGTGAATACCCATGGCCTCAATACAGACAATTTTATCCACATCAGTACAGAAGTGATTTTTTACAGCAACTGCAATCTCTTTTAGTACTTCTGGTTGGGTAAGTGGGATTCCATCAGTTACCGGGTGCACAAAATAATTATATTCTCCTTTTTTTATAATTGGAGATTCTTCTAAAGTTTTTTTCAGTTTTTCAAGCACTAGAAACACCTAAATTATGGAATTAAATAAATATAATAATTTTTTGATTAAAATAAAGTTAAATGAGATTTTAATTAATGGATTATTGAATTATTTTTTTGAATTTTATAAATATAAGTATATTAATAATTCATTAGATTTGATAGTATAAATTTATTTAATAAACTAATTTTAAACAATTCTTATATATTATTAATATACTAATGAGTTTAATAATTAAATAGATATAATTAAAATCTATTATAAATCCATGATATAAATAACACAAAAGTTATGATATTAAAATATTATTAAAATATAGATTAAATGATTCTCAAAATAACATATAAATGATATGATTTAAGAAATGATTAAAATAATTATTATTTCATATTATATTTATTTAAAGTTCAATTGATTTTATGTTACAAAAATCATTTCACATCAGGTGAGTAGATGTTAGGCAATTTAGGTAAGAACCTTACCAATACCATGAAAAAACTGGCAGGAATGTCAATTATTGACGAAGAAATGGTTAAAGAAGTTGTTAAAGAAATTCAACGGGCTTTAATCCAATCTGACGTTAATATTAAACTTGTTTTAAAATTATCCAAATCAATAGAAGAAAGGGCATTAAAAGAAGAACCTCCCAAGGGCATAACTCCTAAAGAACATATAGTAACCATAGTATATGAAGAACTGGTCAATCTACTGGGAGAAAAAGCCGAAGAAATAGAAATAGATAAAAAACCATTTAAAATACTATTTTTAGGGCTTCAGGGAAGTGGTAAAACTACTACCATTGGTAAATTAACCCGATATCTTCAGAAAAAAGGATTCAATCCAGCTATTGTCTGTACCGACACCTGGAGACCCGCTGCCTATGAACAGCTAAGGCAATTAACTGAAGAAATGAACGTACCCCTATATGGAGATCCTGATAACAAAGACGCTCTGGATTTAGCTAAAAAAGGTCTAGAAAAGTTTAAAAAACAGAGCCTAATTATATTTGATACCGCAGGACGTCACAAGGAAGAAAAAGAGCTTTTAGATGAAATGTTGGAAATATCTTCTGTGGTTGATCCAGATGAAGCCATTTTAGTTATTGATGGAACTATTGGTCAGCAAGCCAAAGATCAGGCCCAGGCATTCTCTCAAACAGCAAAGGTGGGATCTATAATAGTAACCAAACTTGATGGGTCTGCTAAAGGAGGAGGAGCCCTGTCTGCTGTGGCAGAAATTGGAGCACCAATTAAGTTCATTGGTACTGGAGAGCGAATCGATGACTTTGAGGCCTTTGATCCTGAAAGATTCATTTCACGTCTTTTAGGAATGGGAGACATTAAAACCCTTCTGGAAAAGGCTGAAGAAGTTGCCGATGAAGATATGGCTGCCGAAACCATGGACGCCATGCTTTCTGGAAAATTTACCCTTAAAGAAATGCAATCCCAGTTTGAGATGATGGGAAAAATGGGACCTATGAACCAAATCATGAATATGATGCCCGGAATGGGAAAGCTGCCTAAAAATGCATCTCAAATGACTGAAGATAAAATTGATAAATATAAAATCATTATGAATTCCATGACTAATTATGAAATGGAGCATCCTACTGAAATAAAGCAGTCCCGGATGAAAAGAATTGCTCGAGGGTCTGGAATGAAAAATGAAGACGTTAAGGAACTTTTAAAATATTATAACGTCACTAAAAAAGCTATGAAAGGATTTGGAAAACGTAAAATGAGTGGGCCTATGGGGCAGCTCATTAGACAATTTATGCGTTAAATGGCTCGATAAATAAGTCATTAATACAATTAATTAGATAATTAGATAATGATTTAAACTCATTAATTAGATTTGTTTTTAATTAAATTGAATTAATTTAAATTAAAAATTTCATTTTTATCCTAATTCTAAAAATCAGATCGGTCAATTGTCAATTTATAACGAATCAATTTAATAATTTTATTTAAAAATAGTTTATTTAATAGTTTATAATATTACAGGTTGAATTAAATGGATCCCTATATAAAAGAAAAAGCTCAAAAAATCAAAGAAAAGACTGAAGGAGATATATGCAACCACTGCTTAGGTCGTAAATTTTCTAATGATCTAGAAGGGCCCGGAAATCCTCTAAGAGGTATGAAAGTTAGAGAAATAATGTCTCAAGAAGGAGAGGAATTCAACTCAATTAATCCATGTGTTATATGTGGAGATTTATTTCAAAAGCTGGAAATTGCTGCAGATGAAGTTGAAAACAAAATAAAAAGCCTTGATCTTGAATATTTCAGCTTTTTAGTGGGAAGCAAAGTGGATTCCGAGCTTATAAAAAAGGATGAAGAATTAAATAATTGCCTAAACTTAGATGTTGAAAGTATAAAACGAGAAATAAACCGTGAGCTGGGAAAAATTCTGGAAGAACGTTTAAACACGGAAGTTGATTTTGATAATCCTCAAATAGTTATAAATGCAGATTTCCGTCAAGAAGCGCTTAAAATTCGCATTCAAATAAATCCATTATTTTTAGAGGGGAGATATAGAAAATTAATCCGTGGAATACCACAAACTAAGTGGCCATGCCGAAAATGCAGAGGTAAAGGATGCGAAGGATGTAATTTCACCGGGAAGATGTATTTAGAAACTGTGGAAGAACTAATTTCTGAACCAGCACATAAAATGAGTCATAGCAAAGAATCCAAATTTCATGGTGCTGGAAGAGAAGATATTGATGTTAGAATGCTTGGAACTGGACGGCCATTTGTATTAGAAATAAAAGAACCTCACAGAAGGGTTTTAGATCTTGATATTCTCCAAAAAGAAATTAATGAAACTAATGCTGGTAAAGTAGAGGTTTTAGATCTTAAATATTCTGTTAGATCTCGGAAAGCTGAAATTAAGACTTCTTCCCCCGATACCTATAAAATTTATCAGGCCCTGGTTGAATTAAAGGATGAAATAAAAGAAGATGATCTTAAAAGTCTGAAAACCCTTACTTTAATCAAACAACGCACCCCCATTAGAGTTTCACACCGTAGAGCAGATAAAATTCGCAAGAGAGAAGTTATGGATATCCAATACGAAATTATTGATTCCAAAACCATTAAATTAATTATAAAAGGTCAGGGTGGGCTTTATATTAAAGAATTAATTTCTGGAGATGAAGAAAGAACCCAACCCAACGTAAGCCAGGTTCTGGGAACTCATGCCATCTGTACCGAACTAGATGTACTGGAAGTAGGTATCTGAAAAAGTTACCTTTAGGAGTCAAGGGGAAAATATATTAGTAACAAGAATAAATATCCTATTCTAATAGGTATGGATGATAATTTACAAAATTAAATAATTTGATTATCTAGATTTTCTCTAATTATTCAATAGTAATTAATGCAAATTTGAGAAACATAGCAGCCTATTTGAGTGATATCTGCTGTTATCACGATTTTATTAATGTTTACCGGCCGTAAGGCCATTATGGAGGTTTTAAATATGGTGCAAAGATCAAGAGGTTTTAGAAGCAAAACAAGACATAAACTTCAATTAACTAAAAGACCAGGGCGATCCAACCCTATAACTAAAAAGATTCAAAGATTTGATGCAGACGATTTAGTCCACATTATTATCGACCCAAGCGTTCAAAAAGGTCAACCACACCCAAGATTCCACGGCAAAACCGCTAAAGTAGTGGAAACCCGAGGAAGAGCTTACATCGTCTCTTTAAACGATGGTAACAAGGCTAAAAAACTTATTGTACGGCCAGAACACTTGAAAATACAAGAGTGATTCCCATGATAGGGAAAAAGGTTTTGGAGACCGAACCGATCTCCGTTGCCGAGGTCAAAGATATATTAGAAGGATTTGCCCAGGAGCATGAGCTCAATTACGAGCAGAACATTAGTCTAGATCATGTAATCAAATTCTCCAAATTAGAATTAGAAGAATCTATTAAACTAATCGGAGAATTAGAAGAAGTGGTAAAGAAGAAATATGCTATAAAAATAACTGATATGTTGCCTGAAGACCTGGCAGACCTTAGATTACTTTTTGCCAAAGAAAGGGTCCCTATTAAAAGCGAGGATCTTGAGCAAATCCTGAAAATAGTTGAAAAATACCGGACTGAATAATAAAACATTCTTTGGTCCCAGTTCTTTTTATAAAGAACTAAATAACCCCTTTGCAGTTTGTGATTGGCATGGAAGATTACGCGATTATTCTTGATTATCTACCCCTGGGTTACATCCGGGAAGGTCATTCGACATTTAAAAGAAAACCCGTGGCCCAGGCCATAGGCAAGACAGAATTTACTCTTCTAGAACTTTCTCCTAAACCTGATGAAGATATAGAAATTCATGAAGATGTTTATATCGGTTCTGGTAAAAGAGAAAAAGTTTCCCGTGTGAATCGCAGGTTAAAGCATGAAGATTTAACTGCAACCTCCCGTGTGGAACTGCAATACGTGATCGAAGAGATTGTGCATGCTGAAGAAGAAAAATATGTCCATTTTTTCAATGACTCAGGACCCATAAGCACTCGACTTCACCAGTTAGAACTGTTACCTGGTATTGGTAAAAAGCACATGTGGGATATTATTAAGGCTCGGGAAGAGAAACCTTTTGAAAGCTTTGATGATATTAAAAGTAGGGTTCCCATGCTCTCTGATCCTGCTAAACTTCTGGTAAAAAGGGTTCTTATTGAACTTGATGCTGAACCCGCCACTAGAGGGAAAAAGAAATATATATTGTTCACTAGACCCCCAACCCGGCGAAAGCAAATCTAAATTATTTTTTTATTTTAATTTATATTTTAAATTATTTCAGATTAAATTTTATTTTAATAATTATAACATATTCCACAAATTCTAAATTTTAAATGCTGATTGGAAGATAAAAAATGTCCCTTAATGAAAACGGATCAGGGACTATTTCTCTGGCCCAAGAAACTAAACAGGTTTTGCAACAATATGGAATCCGTTTGAACCGTAAATTAGGTCAGAACTATCTTATTGACGATTTTAAGAGAAAAAAGATACTTAATTTTGCCGTTTTAAGTTCTGATGATGTTGTACTGGAAATAGGCCCGGGTATTGGGACTTTAACTATTCCTATGGCCCAGCAGGCCAAAAAAGTAGTGGCCATTGAACAGGACCCTAGAATAGCACGCATATTAAAAGAACGT
>JAHFBZ010000030.1:20134-24373 GCA_023249725.1 Methanobacteriaceae archaeon | reverse complement strand
AGGTGACTTTGAAAAATTAATTCATAATATTTCTCCAGATACCCAAGTCGTCATTATAGATAGTTTAGGAAGTTATACTGCAAAATTAACCCCCTATGAATTTAGGGATCGTTTTGATCATTTAATATATGAATTAAAGCAGAAAAAAATTACTTCTATGATTATTTTAGATAGTTCTACCTCACACGAATATAATGAACTGGCATTATTTTCTGTTTATGGTGCTATAAGACTCATGAAAAGAGAAAATCCATATACTGGCCAAAGAGAAAGAATAATGGATATTGTTAAAATGAGAAGTACTAAAACACCTATTGAATTTATTACATATGATATTGGATCTGATGGAATTGAAATAATTGATAAAATAGAAAAAGAGATTTAATCAAGTTTTTTATTCTTAAAGATAATAAAATAAATAAAGAAAAAAATAAAAAAATTTAAAATAAAAATTATAGTGCCAAAAATAAAATTTTCTATAAACTATTAATTTATAATCTATTAATCGCACTTACCAGCAAGTTAATTGTATTTTCAATGTCTTCCATGCTAGCAATACTGACTGTAGTGTGTATGTACCGAGTAGGCACAGATACTACTCCTGCAGGAATACCCTCTCTGGTCAAGTGAATAGCAGTAGCATCAGTAGTTCCACCTTCACTAACTTCTAATTGTACTGGAATCTTAGCTTCATCTGCAGCAGAAGTCAGCCATTTTTTAATGGTCGGATGAGTAATTATTCCCCGTCCGCTGGCATCAGTAAGAATAATTGCCGGGCCTTTACCAATTTTTGCTGGAGCTTCATCTTCTTTAATTCCAGGGTGATCTCCTGCAATGGTTACATCAAGTGCCAGAGCAAAATCTGGATCAATTTTAAAAGCAGATGTTTTAGCTCCCTTTAAACCAACTTCTTCTTGAACCGTTCCTACACCATAAATATTGGCCTTGGAATTTACCCTTTTCAGAGTTTCAATCATTATTAAACAACCAATTCTGTTATCTAATGCTTTACCTGTGATTAATGAATTAGGTAATTCTGCATAAGTATGATTAAATACTATAGGATCTCCAATACTGACCATTTTTAGAGCCTCTTCTTCATTAGAAGCACCAATATCAATAAACATGTTTTCATAGTCAGTAATTTTCTTTCGTTCGGCTGCTTTCATCCGGTGAGGCGGTTTAGATCCAATAACTCCAAATATTGGACCATTTTCAGTGTTTATATAAACCGTTTGATTTAAAAGCATTTGATCATTAATTCCACCAATTTTAGAGAATTTAATAAATCCTTTTTTATCAATATGACGCACCATAAGTCCGATTTCGTCCATGTGTGCAGCAAGCATGACTTTTGGACCATCAGGACTACCTTTTTTAAGAGCAATTATATTCCCTAATTTATCTTCTTCTATATGATCAGCATGATCAGTTAATTCATCAGAGATAATTTTAGTAACTTCACCTTCGAATCCAGATATTCCTGGGACATCAGCAAGTTTTTTCATGAGTTCTTTCATTTTTTTAACCATCCTTAAAAATTAGCGAATATGATCCTTTATTGATTTATTTGTATATTAATTGAGAGTTAATTGATTATTTATTGTTGTTAAAAGAGCTTTTAAATCTATTTGATTGATTTAATCAACACTAAAATTCCAACAAATACAATTAAAATTTGAGGCCATGATTGAAGATACTGAACTGGTATCAAACCCATGTTAATGGCATACCATAATATACCTATCAAAATCAGGCATATTCCAATATAAATTCCCCAAATATTTTTTTTACTCTTATCTGCTTTAACATCGTATTTTGAAGTCGTTTCAGCATTAATGTCAATATCTTCTTTCATAGAAATCACCTACATTATTAAATCATCTGAAATTAGGGTCTAAAATTTTATGAATTGAAATGTTTAATTGAATTTATTCATTAATTGAATTTTACTTCTGGATTTATTAAATTTAGTTATTTATTAGATTTGGAAAAATTTAAAAATTTTTATCTAATACACTATTTCTATGTTTTCATATAAAATTAAATTACCGATGTTTTAGATAAATTAATCAATTTCATACATTATTCTATCCAGATTTTATAAAATTTTTCATTGTTGGTACCTATGTAAGTATATAAAATTTAAATTTTAGTTAATAACTCAAAAAAACCATTAATTATTATATATAAATAAACCTAATTTCTATTATGATTCCTAAAAATCATCCGCGTTACCATTCTCTGGTTCTCAGGGATAAAATAGTAAAAGCCCATAAAGATGGTATTCTTGCAGATTCGGGAATGATAGCCCATGGACGTGGAGAAGCATTTGATTATTTAATAGGGGAAAAAACTAGCGATCCTGCAAAAAAATCTATCAAAGCCGCGGCTGCATCATTATTATTGGCCCATAATCCTGTTTTATCAGTTAATGGAAATACTGCTGCACTGGTTGCAGATGAAATAGTGGAATTATCCGAGATTTTAGATGCTAAAATTGAAATTAACCTTTTCTACCGTACTCCTGAAAGAGTGGATGTTATTGAAGATGTCTTAAAACAAGCCGGAGCTTCAGAAATTTTAGGTGTAAATTCAGATAATTTAAAATATATAGATGGTATTGAAAGCCCACGGGCCACCGCGAGTCAAACTGGAATTTATGCCGCAGATGTAGTTCTTGTTCCATTAGAAGACGGAGATAGGGCGGAAATATTAGTTAATAGTGGTAAAAAAATTATCACCATAGATTTAAACCCACTTTCAAGGACAGCCCAAATGTCTTCAATTACCATAGTTGATAATATTGTTCGAGTTATTCCATTATTAAAAGAAAATGTCTTATTTTTAAAGGAAAAAGATAATGAATATATTGAAAATATTTTAAAGAGTTTTAATAATAAGAAAAACTTAAAAGAGTCTTTAAAGATTATAGAAATAAAGAAAACTAATTAAGTAAATATTAATTTATAGTATTTAAATAAATTAAATATTCTTATTATATTTAGAATTTTATTTATAATGTATTTAATTTTACAATATTTAATATGAAGTGGAAAAATGAAAGTGTTTGGAGTATCAGGGATGCCCGGATCAGGAAAGGGAGTTGTATCTCGCACTGCTCAAAAAATGGGTGTGAAAATTATACGTATGGGTGACGTGGTCCGGGATGAAGCAGAAATTAGAGGTCAAGAAATAGGTGAAACTGCTGTTTCATTGAGAAAAGAACATGGGGATTACGTAGTTGCCGAAAAGTGTGTGGAAAAAATCAAAAAGAATTATGCTGAATCTGCAACAGATAAAATAACATTTATGATTGAAGGAATTAGAAGCCCTTATGAAATTGAAATATTTCAAAATAACTTCTCTAATTTCACTGTTGTATCAGTTTTTTCAAGCCCTAAAACTAGATTTAGGCGTTTAAAAAGAAGAAAACGATCCGATGACTCTGAAGAGTATTTAGAGTTTCAAAGAAGAGATAAAAGAGAACTTGGTTTTGGAATCGGTGAAGTTATTTCCATGTCTGATTATTTAATTGTTAATGAAGGCCCCCTATGGCGGTTCAAAAATCAGTCAAAAAGAATAGTTAAGCAGCAGATTGATAGTAAGAATAATAAAAATAATAATAGGGAGAATAACTATGGAATACTTAGTTGAAATTTCATCTAAAATTAATCTAACTGAAGATCCTGAAAAAGTAAAAAAATCAATCCATAATATTTTTCCTAAAGGAAATATTCAACAGGATTCAGATAAATTTTTTTTAAGAGGAAATAAAGATTTATTAAATAATTTTAAGAAAACCCTTGAAAAAAGAGAGATAATAGCCGTAGCCAGATTAATTATGGATAATAGCATTAAAGATAACATATTAACTTTTTATATAAGTAAACAAACAGCATTTGTTAATGAAATCAATTTTTCAGAGGGTAATAGTCCTTTAGGAGATATCCAAATTAAAATAGAATCATCTAATTTAGAAGAAGTTTTAAATTGGGTGGCCCCAATTGAAGAATTTGATAAATTTTGAAATAATTAAATTATTTAATTTAATATATTTTATTTAAAGAAATAGAAAGTTTGAATTTATTTAAACTGTTTTAAATTAATATATTAAAAAATAAAATTAAAAAAATTATTATTTATTTTTTACCTCTAAAATGGCCTTTTTAATGTCCAAAAAACCATTATCATAAGACCAGTTTTTCTCAGATTTTAATATTTTAATTTTTTTATTAA
>JAHFBZ010000030.1:17713-20124 GCA_023249725.1 Methanobacteriaceae archaeon | reverse complement strand
TATTAAAAATCGGACAATCAATGACCAGGGTTTCTGCTTCTCCACCCTCAAAGGCAATATTTATTCCGAATTTCTCATTTAGTTTTATTAACTCTTCTAAAGATTCTTCATCAACTTTACGGCCTAGCCATGATTCATCCAGGCCTTCCGCAGCAACACCAGTTAATATAATTTCAAACCCAATATCAATTAATTCTCTCATATATTCCTCAGAATCTCTTTGCCATAAAGGAGCTATAGATTCTAAACCAATATCTGTACAAATCTTATCAATTCTAGATTTTTGATAAACAGAATATAATGCACCAGAATAAATTGCCTCAACGCCCAAGTTCTTTAAATTAATTAAAGCATCTTTTAAATCATCAACTTCTTTTTCCTCTTCACCTTTAGTTATTCCTTTTATTAAAGGAATATCCATGGCCTGAGCTGAAAGTTCGGTTATATGAATATTGGGTACATGATACATGTAGGAATGAGGATTCTCAGAAATCATGGAAAATAAATATTTAACCTCATTCCCATCTTCCATAGCTTTGTAAACAGCCATTGTACTATCTTTTCCACCAGAAAATAAAACTGCAGCTTTCATGATAAAATCTCTTGATTATAGTTTTAAAATATTAATTGTTTTATAATCTTAATTAATATTATAATTAAAAATATTTAGTAAAGATATAGTTTATTTAAATAAAAATTGAATTAATTTATAATTAAAAATATTTAGTAAAGATATAGTTTTATTTAAATAAAAATTGAATTAATTATAATTAATTATTCTAATTAATTATTCATCATCTTGTTTTCTTAGAGCTTTCTTCTTTAGATCTTTAACAAACAAGATAATCGTATCGATAAATACACCAGCCAATCCAATTAACATACCTAAAAATCCGCAAAAGAGAATAATGTTAGACTTATTCGGTAAAATTTCAGTTAACCAAGCTATTTTGTCTTCGACCGGGCCCTGAACTCCAATAACAACTATCTGTTGCTTAGAAATAGAGTTTATAATGCTATTTACCTGGGATGCTTGGGCAATAATGGATACGTGTACCATACTGTATTTAGTGTTTATGCCACCAGTTAACATCATCCAATCCCCCAAATTTTTAATGGCCGTTTCTGGATTGTATCCTTTTTTCACAGTTAAAGTGATAACCCCAGATTCATTAACTTTCCAGGAAGTAATATTTGAATCAATTAAAGGAATTTTTTCTTCAATAAGTTTCTTACGTTCAACCGTGAATGGATCAGTCTTTATAACAATTCCATTACTATAAACCTCTAAAACACCGTTTAATTTGCTGGTGCTATCCATAAAATCAGTTATATCTATATTAGTTGAAACATCAACCACTATAGTTTCATTAGCATTACTAGTATATTGATAATATCCTCTGGCCATTTCAGGAACGTCATCATATAAAGGAGCTATGAAAAAAGCTCCACCAACTATTCCTACCATGAATCCCATGAATATTACAAATAATAGATTTTTCTTGCCAATAATTGGTGTTAGCAATGCCATTGAAAAAACAAAGACAAGAAGGACTAAGAATAAGATAATCATTAAAAGAGATATTAATAGGTCCATTTTATCGTTCTCAAGTTATTATTGAATATTTATGATTTTCATTGATTAAATAATTCAGACAAACATTGCATTTATCCGTTTGTTGTAGAATTAGTGATATCTCTTGTGGCAACAATGTTTCCATTAGTTTTATCTACATAAACCTCTTTGACGATTTTACTATTTAAAGAAAGTGGAACTATCCATACTGAAACGGTTTGGTTATTAATTACTATTGAACCGGGTGTAGGGGTTCCTGTAACATAGCCGGTTAATGTAGCTATTTCTTTGGCCTTCTGAGCAGTAATATTAACAGTTACATTAGCATTATTGGAAGAATTATTCCCAAAAGGTGAATTTACAGGAAGAAGTTGTGGATTAGATACAGGTGTTGAAGAAGTATTATTTTGCATATTTACATCACTAGTAAAATTAAAAGGGCCATAAGCATAAATTAATAATACTAAAACAACAGCACCAACACCAATCAATGCCTTTTGCTCCCAGGTTAAATTCAAGTCCAATTCTATTCCTCCATTAATTAGTATGATTATAGTATACTGTCATATAAAATAATAGTATTTGAAAAAGAGTTAAATTGAAGTGAAAGTAATTGTTCCATTGTTATTTTTTATAATATATTTCTGTCCTTGAGTCATATTAACAGAAGAAATGTTAGCTTTGGGGATTAAATTTATTTTCACTTGCTTACCATTAAAAATTACAAATAGGCCAGAATTATTGACATTTAAATTGTAATTTATATTATTTGGCAAGGTAGTGTTCATAGTGTATCCATTACCATTAATGAAAACCGTGTTAATAGAAGATGCTA
>JAHFBZ010000030.1:5262-17696 GCA_023249725.1 Methanobacteriaceae archaeon | reverse complement strand
TCATTGCTCACTGAACTGATGAGACTAGCAAAAATTACTATAGCAATGAGGGTGGCAAATAGAAGATCTGCTGTAGCTATTCCTTTTTGATCCATGGACACATTTAACACCTAATAACTATTCTTTAGTTTGAAATATGTTTTGTATGCAGGGGAAAGATAAAATGTTACACCTGAGGGGTCTGCCATATTACTTTTTCCAATTTTTATCGGAGTGCCGATTACAAGGGGTTTGGCAAAATATTCACGGTCCAAACGAGAAATATCTGCCCGACCATGATCTTCATATAATGGATCACCAATAATAAACGTACTCATTCTGGTTATGTTAGCATCAGCAGATGTAGTTTTATTTTCTAATCTATCAAAGAATGAAAGTCCATTCGGGTCAACGAAATAATATGATCTTGGCGTGATGTTACTAGGGTTGTTTGTTCCATTTAAACAGTAATATAAGTGATTTATTATGTTTTCCTGTTTGTCAACATCATCATCAAAGTAATAATTTGTTTCCCCCGCAATATTTGTATAGTATGGATATTTGTAAATTATATTACTGGACCTGTATTTAGTCTTAATCCATACATAAGGATCTTCTAATCCTTCTATAGTAACATAGACCGATATGGGAGGAGTTCTACCTTCAAAAGACTGTCCTTTTTGAACCACTTTTACAGGTATTCCACCTTTTACATTTACATAAAAACCAAATGGGTCTGTTTGATTTATAGTAATATCGCTTAATTTGAATGTAGCATTAGTGTAGTTATCAATTAATATGTTATTAATATAGACTTGGCGCCCAGTTTGGTACTCGATTTCTTTGGTAGAATTAATAACATTGGCATTTACCGAATCCAAAATCCTTTGGCGTATATATGACTTACTGTCACCACTGACAAAGAAATTATTATCATCAATTACTTTCCGGGTTGCATTATAAGCAGAATTTCTTCCCGCATCAGTAGCGGCCTTTTCAATATTGGAATAAACTGAAGTGGCAGTAGATATAGTAACATCTCCACCAGTAGCCAAATTAGCCAATAAATTAGCTTCATTAACAATATTTCCATAGGAAATAGCAATGATAATAATAGGAATGAATAACAAAACGGTCATGGGCGTGAAAACATATCCTTTTTCATCCATTTTATCACCTATTTAATTTCTCCATAAATCTAACCTTATTGGAATTGTATTTGGTAAATTACCCGTAAATAAAGCTTCTGTTTTAATATCATCAGGGTCAACTGTATAGCCCGCTGCCGTAAGATTATTAATAAGGGCAGTCTTAGCCATTTGTTTGGCAGTTTCTGGATCATTAGCAAATGAACTGGACCACATATTTGCCAAAAATTTTGGATATATAACCCCTACTCTGGTACCAGAGAATATTTCCGCGTTTGAATAAGGATTAGGACTCGAAGAACCATCACCCGACTGCCAGCTGCTGGAAGAATTAACAGATATTTTTAGATAGTAAGTACCTGCTTTGGTAGTATAGTTTCCAACAGTACCATTGGCTGTGAAAACCTTTCCATAGGCACTAGTTACAATATCCTTATCACCTATATCCAGGGAAAATGGTATAGAATCATTATCATATAATGTTTTCCAATTTGTTGCTGTTGAGTTCTTAACCTCTACTTTAACGTGACGACTGTCTAAACCTAAACCAAAGAATAAAACTACTTTTCTAGCATCAGGTCCAATGGTGAAGGTTACATTATCATTAGTATTATTTTTGGCGTATTGATAGCTATCAAATGGGAAATTTTCCCATTTTATGGGCAATGATGTATATGAAACTGTGGAATAACTATTTACTAAGCCTGCGAAATCATAGTCATTACTAGGGGCGCCATCCCAAGTAGTAATTCTAACTTTATTATTGACACCGGAGCGTAGATAATTCCCGATATATATAATTCCCGGCGTGTTACCATATCCATTCACAGGAAGAGCTTCACTATAAATAGTACCATTCAAATTGAATGAGTTAAAGGCAGTTACCCAATTTTCTCCATTCCATACTTCAACTAGAGCATAATCTACAGCACCATAAGCATTTGTAACAGTATAAGCATCTAAAATACGAGATCCAGAAGGTACTGGAACATCATGAACAGAGCATATTGCATTTCCTTTTGTCCGAGAGTGAGGAATATTATTTATATCAAATGGAATACTATCATCGAAACTATGATTTTTATTTAGCATATCATTCCAACTAATTTGTCTTGGGCTTGTAATTAATGTTTTAGAACCTGTAAACAAATCATAAGAGAATCCATATCCATTAGAACCATTACCACCTATATCCATAGAATTAGGAATCGCAACTCCAGCACCATCCTTAGAATAGAAAGTTTGAGTGATAATACCCTTAGGAATAATAATATTCGTTGAATAATTACCAATTATGGAGAACCAAGGCATATCATTACGATCTGAAGTTGTATTAGTAAACTTGACAAAATAATTATTAACTCCAGTATTAAGTTGCGAAGATGGTATTAAACCTCTATAATTATATACTGGAAACCTATCCGAGGGCTGAAGATACAATTTTTCGAAGTTAGATGAATTAATTTTATAAGTATTATTATTGTTTATTGTAAAGTTAACCCCATATGATGGACTTGTATTCCAATTAGTGGCATTTTTGTTTGATGATCCAATTAAAAAATATGCTCCTCCAATATTAGCATCGGAAGGTATAGAAAATCTAATATTACTGGCCGAAGTACCATATCCCCAGTAAGGATATGATGATAAACCACCACTATCACCCCATGGATTATAGTTAGTCAACCAGTTATGGAAATTCCATAGAGTTGTGGTAGAGTTTATCGTCTCGTTTTCAAATTGAACTTCTTCCAATTTATACCATGCCCGACCTAACCAACCGGATTTAGGGCCAGAGACAACAACTACACGAGAAGCAGTATCTTTAGAAATAGAAATGCCTTTATCATTAATTAAAGGAGGATTAGAGCCAATAGTAATTTTATATGCAGTATTATTAGGTATTAATACATTTAGCTCCTCTCTAAGTATAGTTTCCGCGCCGGTAGTATTGTTACTAGCATACTTTGAAGCAGCTGCATACAATGTACCATCCTGGGTCATCACATCAAGTGCATCAGCAGCAATACTCTCTAATTCCTGATGATCAGCACCCATATAAGAAGGTAATGTGTAATATGTAAGAATTGATGCTGAAAAAACGAAAAATACAACTAAAGCAAGAATAGCATCAGTGGTGAATATAAATCCCCGATCATCCATCAAATCACCTTGTCCATATATATAATTCTAATTTAGCAGGCCTTAATTTAATATTATCTAAATTAATATCTTGTTCCGGGGTTCCTTTGGGAGCGGCAATAACATAAACATCCATAGTTGAATCGGGCGTACTAACCGTCCTTACATTAACTATATTGTCCTGGAAATAGGTTTCATTGTACATGAATGGGACATCAATTTTCTGTTTTATTTCTGTAATATGCTGATTTATTTCATTAGGGTCTAGCACCTGGTTATTATTAACATCAACCGTAGCTGAATTATAACCCCTATTTATGATTAATAACCAATAATCATAAGCTTGTACATAAACATCATTAGTGGGAAATGTAGTGGTGTAAGTTCTTGGTTGACCCGCATCTCTAATCAAACCTTCAAAAGAGGCAACAAGATCCAAATTAGAAGCAGAAACCAAACGTTCAACTCTAACAATATTTTGAGAGGATGCATTATAAGTACCAACTGTTCTTATAATAGTAGAATTACTAGAATTAGCAGTACTAACCTTTAAATAAACACCATACCCTGGACCTACCAGTGCTTCCAAATCATTTATATCTATAGCAGAAAGCTTGGATGGTGACATCAAATTCTTTACCGTTAAATTTTTATTTATATCATACTTAGCCAGACCAATAGTTGAAGGATTACCCGTACTTTCCCAATTATAAGGTACACCAGAAGTTTCAACCAGAGCATCTGCAGCATCACTTCCCACTCTTTGCAAAGAGCTTTGATATATGGTATTCTCCGATAAATACATGATATTATCCATATTAGCAACAGCCATTCCTAAAATAATTGTAAGGGGAATTAAAGCTAAAAGCACGTCTAAAGAAAACGCAAAACCCCTTGAATCTGCTCTTAATCTTCTCAGAAGTATTCCCCCAGTATAATGATTATCATTATATTAAATTTATATTTGACAACATTTATATATCTTGCGTAATATTATTTAATAATAAGAAATTTTAATTATACAAATTAATTATACAAAGAGATTTATTATTTAAATATTAAATATTGTGGTGTTTAGAAATGGATGTGCGTGGGCAAATATCAATAGAGTTTCTTTTGATCTTAGGATTTATAATTGTAATTGTATTAGTTGTTGCCTCAATTGCAGGACCACAAATTGAACAGAATTCCATAAGTAGTGCGGTTAGAGAAGGCTCAAGTAATGCACTCTATGAATTATCATCTACCAATACATCATTTACTCCAAATAGAGTAACCAGAATTAATATGTCTGGCTCTGGAAATAACACCTATATTAAAGTTATATTTTCCAATCCATTGCCATCCAATTATCAGTCTTTTGTTTTAAATAAAACTATGCAGTCTGTTCTTAATCAGTCAGGTTTTACTATGATTAATAATACAACTGTTAAAAGTAGCAATAAAATTTATACAATTATAATTTGATATCTAATTTAAATAAATATTGATCAAAAATCTTATTTTAATTATATTTATATTACCTATTATCAATTATAGTAGTATTTTATTTTACAATATTAATTTATTAAAAACGAATGAAATTAGTTAAATCTTTCTACTTTACCAATTACTTTAAAAGGCCTGTTGCCTTTCATATTAAATATGGATCCATCAATTTCTAATTTAACCATTTCATTTTCTGAAACATTAAATCCATTGTTTTCTACAATATACATATCTGGTTTTACATTAGAACGAATGTCATAATCCACTTTAACATGAGAAGTATTCATTCCAGCCTCAATAATCTCACCATAAGTGTAATTTCGATGATATCTAATTCTAAATAGTAAGAATACTGCAGCAACAGATATTACAGCGAATATGAGGAGTGAAAATGAAGGGAAAAATTGGAAAGGGAATGCCATAGTTATATTAGCATTTCCGCCTACAAAGACTAACACTATACCAACTACAACATATAAAAAGAAAAAATCCCTATATGCTTTAAAATCTTGAGGATACATTAATTTTATCTTATAATAAACCGTGTAATAAATAAATGCAGACAATAAAATGCCTAAAAGTACATAAATATAAAATGCAATAAAATGAAACACCAAAAGAACTGATGCCACTAAGAATGCTCCCGAAGCAATCTGTAATCTTAAAACTGTATTTTCTTTTTCTTTAGAATCAAACTTAGAAGATTTTATAATAATAGAGCCCTCATCAAGATCCGAATCATCAGATTCCATTACAATATCCGGCGCAGAACCTAATTCCTTCGCATAAATAGGAGATAAAGTTTCATCATCATCATCATCATCATTTTTAGATTTAGATTTATTAGAATAATGAGAATATTTTTCATCTACTTTATTTGTAATTTTAGAAACTTTTTCACCAATTTCATCAGTATCAATTTTTTGAACTGTTTCTTTTATCTTTTCTGGACCAGTTTTTCTAAGATCCAATTCACGTATTGTAGTTGGAAGACGTATGATTCCAATAACAATAGCACCCGTGAAAGAAAAAAGTGTTATTATAATATCTCCAAATTTAGAAAAGATCTTCATAAACTCCCTCAATAATAAAAAAGTGAAATTTAAGTTATTGTTACTGAAATAAAACTATTACCTACAATCCAGAAAACCGTGGCTGTATGCCAACTAGAATTTATAGTTGTGGTGTTATTACCCAAATTGTATTGAGTTGAAGAATTAATAGAATCATTTGTTCCATTAGAATATTTTAAACTCAGGGCAACTGTACTATTTCCAAAAGATAAACTGCCGTTTTGAGGAACAAAAAAACTGACTGTCCTTTTAGCCCCAGGGCCATTAGCATAAACAACATCAGCAGCATTGGCCAATGTATCTGTAGCTACTTTAGCATCAGAAGCATCTGAAACATCATTACTTGCATCAATAGAGTTTCCAATTAATGGAATAGTTACCACACTAAGTATTACTATCAAAACTAATATAACCAGCAAATATTCTACAGATACTTGCCCTCTTTTGTCCATACCTTTCATTATAATATATTTATCCTAAACAGGTATATTAAGTTTTTCTCTTGAATTTAATATTAATTATATTAATCTAATTTTTAATGATTATTGTTTTAAATTTTCTAAGTTTTTAGAAAGAAAATAATGTTCAATATAAATTAAAGAAAGATTTAGTTATTTGATAGCTAATGAATTAAAAGATCCATCAACTGGAAAAAGATGTAGGCCAAATCTCCAATAAAAATGGAAATTAATAGTCCCATGAATATAGATGGTGCGAAAGGAACTCCTCTTTTGACCAGTATACTATCTTTAATTTTATTTTCAGCAACTAATTCTTTTAATAACTCAATATCTTTTTCTGTTAGGCCCGCAGCAAGAGTTCCTAAAAGCATTTTTCCTTTAGGTGCATTAATTGAAGATAAATCACCGGTTTTAGAAGCTTTTTTAAATCTGGATATGATTCCTTCACTATCAAAATATACTTTATCATCTGTTTCATAAAGTCCCTGAGCCATTATCATTCCTTCTTTTAAATCATCAACCTGATGATTATCCTGAAGAGCTTCTTTATTGACCGAAGTTAATAGTTTCTTTATTATTCCAATTATAGTTATAAAAATAAAAATTGTCACAATTCCCAATATAGTGATTTTGTTATTAGTGTAAAGAGCAAAAACAGTTATTATTGAAACAAAAACAGCTTTAATCCTATTGGGAATCTTAGAAATAAGCGTGGTTAAAATGTAAATCATTCCAAGTGTCAATATAAGAATTTGAAATGGTAAAAATGGAGTTATGTAATACGTAATAGTTACCGCGGAGGTAACAACCAATGCTAAAAGGAAATTTTTCTGATATTCTTTTACTGGTGAAGCTAATTCATCTAAAAGATGTCGCTTTTCACTGTAAACTATATAAAATACAAATATTAGTAAAAATGGCAATATGGCCAATATACTATTTATAATAACTGTAAATGGGAATGGGTATTTTGCCATTACAGGCAATGCATAACCTAAAATACTATAACTAATCAAAACAGGTTGTAATGGTAAAAGAGCAGCTAAGGCCGTGAACATTTTCACGTCTCCTCCAGCCCAGGCCCCGAGTTTCCAGAATATATATCCTAGAACAAAAATTGTTCCTGTAAATAACAAAGTATAAACAAGAATCATTAAATTTCCAGTTAAAAATGCATTAATAGTATTTAAAGCTATTCCTAATCCTATTAATGGAAAAGTAAGCTTGTTGGCAATTATTCCTCTCTTTAAGTCTGTGTATGAAGCATATATACATGCTAAAATTGCTATAAAGGTACAAATCAGTGGGATTGAGATCATGAAATCACTTTAACTATATTGTAAATATATTATTTTGTAAACATATTATTAAATTAATATATTATTAAATTAATTACTAAATGAAGTTAAATTATAATTTAAAACTAGGATATTTAATGCTATCTTTTATAAACGATTGGAAATAATTTTTAATTAATTTATTTAATGAAAATTTATGAATAGCAGCATAAATATTTAAATAAATCCCATATCGCATTATTTCTCCTGAAAATTAAATGAAATTATAAAAAAGATTATAATTTATTTCAGATTATCCACTGTGGCCTGCATAAATGAAACAAATATTGGGTGTGCCCTATTAGGCCTGGACTTAAATTCCGGATGGAATTGACATCCTAAAAACCATGGATGATCCTTAATTTCAACAATTTCCACTAAAAAATCATCAGGAGATGTTCCAGAAACTATTAATCCTTTTTCTTCTAAAGCTTCACGGAAATCATTATTCAATTCGAATCTGTGTCGGTGACGTTCCTCCACAAGTTCTTCCTGATAAGCTTCATGGGCCATGGTGTTCTCCTTGAGCTTACAATCATATGATCCCAACCTCATGGTTCCACCCATATCTTTAATCTTTTTCTGTTCTTCCATCATATCAATAACTGGATAAGTGGTTTCAGTGTTAAATTCAGTACTGTGTGCATCATCAAGCCCATGTAAACGTGCAAATTCAATCACCATACACTGCATTCCCAGACAAATTCCAAATAATGGAATATTATTCTCAATAGAGAAACGAACAGCATCTAATTTTCCAGATATTCCTCGCTCACCAAAACCACCAGGGATTAAAATAGAGTCTAAATCCTTTAATTTTTCCATATTTATAGAATCTTCGGCACTTATCCAATCAATTTCAACTTTAACACCCACGTGCGCTGCAGCATGCTTTAAAGATTCTCTAATACTAATGTAAGAATCTTCTAGTTCTACATATTTACCAACAATCCCCACACAAACCTTAGGTTCCTCTTTTTTAAGAGAATCTACAATATTCTCCCACTCAGAAAGATCACGAGAATTTTCTTCAACACCCAGCTTAATTCTTTGAATAACATATTTACCCACATTCTCCCGATCCATGACCAGTGGCACTTCATAAATGGAGGACACATCAGGACAATTTATAACTGCTTTAGGTTCAACATCACAGAAATGAGCAATCTTCATTTTTAATGGCGTATCAATAGGCATTTCACTTCGACAAATTATCATATCCGGATTAATACCCGTACTTCGAAGCTCTTTAGTACTGTGCTGGGTTGGTTTGGTCTTAAATTCTCCAGCAGCCTTTAAATAAGGAACATATGTAACATGAACAAACATTACATTATCATGGCCTTCTTCATTTCTAAGTTGTCTTAAAGCTTCTAAAAATGGTTGGCTTTCAATATCCCCCACAGTTCCTCCAACTTCGACCAGTACAACATCCGCCTGAGTTTTATCAGCCATTTTACGAATCATATGTTTAATTTCATCGGTTATATGGGGAATAATTTGCACACAAGACCCCAGGTATGATCCTTTCCGTTCTTTATTTATAACAGACATGTAAACTTTACCCGTAGTAATATTAGACTCACCTGAAAGATTAACATCTAAAAAACGCTCATAGTGGCCTAAATCAAGGTCAGTTTCCATTCCATCACGGGTTACAAAAACTTCTCCATGCTGATAAGGATTTAAAGTTCCAGAATCCCAATTTAAGTAAGGATCTATCTTAATAGCAGTTAATTCCAAACCATAAGATCTTAAAATTCTTCCAATGGAAGCTGCAGTAATCCCTTTACCAATAGAACTTACAACCCCACCTGTTACAAATATATATTTTGCCAGACCAACCAACTCCTATATTTTACCTTAAAAAATTGTTATCATCAAAATTAAATCAATAATAACCCATATTCAAATTAATATAAATCAAATATCATGTAAAATTATTATTAAATATAGATTAAAAAGACTAAAGAGATTTAAAAGCCATGATAAATCCATTTTAAAATTAAAATTATTATAATCTATTTTAAATTTAGAGTCAAAAAACACTAAAATGGACATATACTAAATACAATTTAGCCTTTAAATCAACAATTGTAAATTATAATATTTTTTTAACTAGAACTTCAGAGTAAATATATGTTTTTATCATATTTTTTATTATATAACTTGAATTTTAAGTTATAAATTTAATATTTATTATTTTAGTTATATTCTGATTATTATTCAGTAATTATTTGTTTTCAGTAATTATTTGTTTATTACCCAAAAAAACGTGTAAATATTTAAATAAGCATTATAATTCATTAATAAGTTTATTAATTAGATTATGGGCCACATCAATACCTAAAGAACCATCTTTACAAGAAAATTCATCATATTTTTCCACAGAATCTGGTTCTAAATTTGTTGAAAAAATCACATAAGGAACCGGATCCATGGTATGCGTACGTATATCAATAGGGGTGGCATGGTCCGGAAGTAAAACCAGAGAATATTCTTCATAATCCTTAAAAGCTTCCATTAAAGGCCCTAATATTTTAAGATCTATTTCTTCAATGGCTTTAATTTTTTCTTCAAGATCACCAGCATGCCCTGCCTCATCAGGTGCCTCTACATGCACAAAAATAATATCATGATCTTTTAAAGCATCAACAGCATATTTACCCTTAGCAGAATAATCTGTATCAAAATAACCAGTAGCACCAGGAACCTCAATATTGTTAAGGCCTAAATAAAGCCCGATTCCTTTTATCAAATCAACACCAGTGATAGTTGCACCTTTAAGAGAATATTTTTCTAAAAAATTATCTATTTCTGGTGCAGGACCCGGGCCCCATAACCATATCATATTTGCGGGTTTTTTATCATCATTTAATCTTTTTTGATTAACTTCAGAATTAATAAGAGTTTCTTCAGAATCTTCCATAAGTTTATTCAGTAAAATCGCATTATCCTCAGTTTCTGGCTGAATAAGGTGTTCAGATATTTTTTCGCCGACAATATCATGAGGAGGGGTTGTTTTTAAATTAGCAGATTCTTTTTTACTGAAAACAAAAAGATTTCTATAACTTATGCCGTGATAAAAAGTACCTAAATCATCAAAGTTCTTGTTTAAAATATCAATTAGATCCTTAGATTCAGAAGAGGTAATATGGCCTGCATTAAAATCATCTAAAATGCCGTTATTTTTAGTAATTAAATTACATCGAAATGCAACATCAGTCTTTGAGAGATTTACACCCATACTGGCTGCTTCCAAAGGGCCACGACCAGTATAATATTTTTCAGGGTCATATCCCATAATAGAAAGATTGGCCACATCTGAACCAGGATCCATGTCATCAGGAACTGTTTTCAGAAATCCACTGCATCCCATGGATGCTAATTTATCCATGTTTGGTTTTTTTGCAACTTGAAGAGGAGTTTTATTATCCAATTCTTTTAAGGGATAATCTGCCATCCCATCGCCTATTAATATAACATATTTCATGAAAATCTCCCATTAAACATTATCAAATTAAATTTTTAATTCCATACTTGAGTATTATAGTTGAAAATCTATAATCCATTAAATAAATAAAAAAACAAAGCAGAAATGAGTAATAGAGTAGTCATTACTATATTTTTTTAGATTTCCAGATATTAACCAAATCACTTAAAATAGCTGAAGCCGTTTCTATAGAACCTGCTCCTTTACCCACAACAGTTACGTCATCAGCCAGGTCTGTTTTAAGAGTCGCCATATTCAAGGTTCCATCTACAGCATATGGAGAATCTTCGCGTACTAATCTAGGGGAAACATTTAAAGAATCCGGGGAAACTTCAGCCATTAATTTAATTAAATAACCATCTTTTTTAGCAAGATCTATTGCTTCTGAGGTTATTCTTGATATTCCAGTTACCTGAACGTCTTTTAATGTGCAGTCAATACCTAAAATAGCATTGGCCAGAATAACCGTTTTACAAGCTGCATCAATTCCCTCCACATCCTGAGTAGGGTCAGTCTCAGCAATGCCTAATTGTTGAGATTCTTGTAAGGTATGTTCATATGAAGAACCTTCAGCAGTCATTCTAGAGAGAATAAAATTAGTAGTACCATTGAGAATACCTAATATAGATTTAATTTCATTTCCAGGAAGAGTTTCCTGAGCGAAATTTAATATGGGCATAGCTCCACCAACAGAAGCTTCAAATTTAAATTCAACTCCGTTTTCTTGTGATAAATCCATTAATTCACTGAAAAACAAAGCAAGATGGCCCTTATTAGAAGTTACCACATCTTTCTTATTTTTTATAGCCTTAATTGTGAGAGATTTAGCAGGTTCACCATGTTCAATATTAGTGGGTGTTACTTCTACCAGACAATCATATTCCACTTTATCCAAAACATCTAATCCATCAATAGCTTTAACACCCATTTCAGGATAATCACTCACTTTTCCAGATTCTAATTTAACTTTTAATAATAATTCTGGATCCAAGCCTTCTTGGGAAATAGCTGCTCCAGATGAATCTGTAACTGCTACTATTTTCAAATCCATTCCATAATTTTTAAGGAGATAATCCTTTTTCTGTGATACAACCTTAGCCACCCCTTGGCCAACTGCACCAAAACCCATTAAACAAATTCGCATAAAATTCCTCCAATATCAAACTCATTATTGTAGAATACGTTTGAATTAACTTAAATCACTCTAAATTAGAGAATTCTGGACTGATATGATAGAATCACGATTTAAGAAACTCACATAGTAGTATTAAACTTCACTAATAACCAAAAAATCTTTTTTATAACCAATGCTA
>JAHFBZ010000030.1:0-5252 GCA_023249725.1 Methanobacteriaceae archaeon | reverse complement strand
CATTAGTTCCTCTTTTTTGCCAAAATCTGCTTCCACCGTTATTCTTGCAGATGAATCCAGTGGTTCTTCAGCCATTTTAAGAGCCAAGTCTGCTACTCTAACTCCATCTAACTGGTTAATTTGATCCATAGTGTCTTTAACGTCTCTGTCAACAATATTTCCAATAAGAATAGTTTTTATGGTTTCTTTGAGAAGAACTCCATCCATTTCAATAATTTTGATTCCTAGCTCATTTAGCTTTTTCATTACCAAATCAAGATTATTAGGTTCTCCTTCAATAGTTATTTGAACTGGAATCAATCCTCTTTCAGTTTTAATATCTCTTTGATGAATAACTGTAACTAAATTAGCCCCTAAAGCCCCAATAGGCCCTAATACAGCTACTAATTTCCCAGGAACATCCAGAAGTTCAAGTACCAGGATCAAACGCATTTTATCTCCTCTTTAATTATGTATTATATATTCTAAGTATCTAAATATTCCTAATTTTATTAATAAAAATAAAGTTGATAAGTAAAATAAAAATTTTAGTTAAAATTAATTACTAAGAAATAATTTAACAAATAGATTATTTCCATTTACTCTTTTCAACAATCATACTTCCATTTTCATCCACATTAGTGTTTCTCATTATCCGGTAAGGATTTTTATCATGAGCTATGTCTTTACGGGTAAGATTAATGTTATCTACAATATAATGAGTTTCTTCCAATTCAGGAATGTTCTCCAATGTTTTTGAAAATTCTTTTAAGATCTTTTCTGCTTCTTTTTCGATTTTCATTTTAATCATTCTCTTAAAGTTTAGTTTTAAAATTTAATTTATTTTGAATTATTTTTAAAATTTATTAAAGTTTGAAATTAATCAAATAAAATATCTTATCTATATTATTATTAATTTGTTTAGCTTTATAAATATTGTTCATAAAAAATTTAGAAGATTTTAAAATAAATCCAATGCATAAAAATCAAGGAACTAAACTTATTGAATAATATTAGATTATATAATTACTTAATAAATGAATATTCTCTTATAATCTTAATCATCCTAAAAGCCTCTTAGTTGATTCATGAAGGCCACCTCATCAAAATCTTTAAGGACCTTTTTTATCAATATTTTATGAACACCAGACCCATATTGGGCTGCTTTTTTGGGCCGATTTTCAATAAAATCCGGAACGCCCATTTGAGCAGCTACTTCTCTTAAAACATGTTTTCGCAATTTATCACTTTCACTTTTGATTTTATATTTAATTGGTATTCTAAAAGCAGTTTTAATTACTTCTTTATCCAAAAATGGAACTCTGAGTTCTACACCATGGGCCATAGTAGCCGCGTCATCTCTTTGAAGGTTCACATGATAAATATTCTTTATATCCTGCTTTAATACTTCTTGAGTGCCTTCTCCATAATTAGAATAATCTTTAAGGTAACGGTGATATCCCCCAAATAGTTCATCAGCACCTTGACCAGATAATACAACTTTTAATTTGTCTTCACTGGCCATTTTTGCAGCCAGAAAAATAGGCATGGCCACGCCAATTTTCATTACATTGAATTCTTCAATGGCTTCTAAAACAGGTCTTAATGAATTTTTAATAATTTTTTCATTAATTTCAAAAGTTTTTAATTTTAAATCGTAATATTCAGCAGCCCTATTAGCAAATTGAAAGTCAGAAGAGTTTTTTGTTCCAACCGTATAAAGTGTGGTTTCGATGTCCCTATTTTTTAAAATAGAAGCTAAGATGGTACTATCTACACCACCCGAGAAAACTAATCCTATTTTATCCAAGCCATGGATTCTTTTATCTACAGATTTTTCTATTACATGTTTTAATTCATTTTTCAAAGATTTTAATGAATATTCTTTTAAATCTGGGCCTTTTGAAGAATCTATTAAATGATTGGAACCTTCAATTAAATGATTATGATTATGATTATGATTATTATTATTATTATTATTTGATTCATAAGCATTATTCTGATTATGAATAGTAGGATCTTTCAAATCAAACAATGATTCCGCAAGAATCAGTTCATCATTGAACAGAATATGGCCCGGAGGTAATGAATGAACTTCTTTTATCCCTACTTTCCATAAGGCCTTTCGCTCAGAAGCAAAAGCTCGTATTTTACCTTTAATTTCACCATAATAAAGTGGTTTGACACCTACCGAATCCCTAGCCAATGATAAATTCTTTCCATCATAAATAGCAAAAGCATAATCTCCATCAATTTTTTGCATAGTTTTTTTTAAAGAATCAACAAATATTTTCTTATATGAAATATCATTTCGATATTCAAAACTATCATTTTTCTTTGAATTACGCTTAAAGCCCAAATCAAGGCCGTATTTTTCCATTAAAATTTCCAGAAAATATTTGTTTAAATTAATAACGATTTCACAATCAGAATCCGTTTTAAAATCGTTTCCAGAAGAGATTTTTATAGATTCTTTAATTTCTTGAAAATTATAGATTTCCCCATTACAAACCAATAACCACTGGTCATTTACAATTGGTTGCGATCCATGGCACCCTACAATAGATAGTAAATTATGCCCCAGGCCAAAATTTCCTTCAGGAGTGATTATTTGTGATATGTCTCCATGAATCAATTGATTATTAATCCATAGGCCAGAATCATCAGGCCCCCTATGTTTTAAAAGACCTAACATTTCTTTTAGATCATTAGAAATGTTATCTCCAGCTATACCTACGATTCCACACATGAATATCCCAATTTTTTATAAGTTATTTTAATGGCTGGTTAGTTTAGTATTGATAATTTTAGTATTGAATAATAAGATAAGTTATAAAATCTCTAATTTAATAAGTTTATTATATCCTAATCGTAATTATATAAGCGAATTATATAAAATTAATTATTTCTAAGATTTAATTTCATAAGTTAAAAAAGGTCAAATGTCATGAAATATTCAATTGAAAAAATAGATTAGAATACGTAAAATATATTTAAATATATAATAATTTCTGCATTTATAAAAATATTCATTTTAAAAGTCAAAATAAGATTATATGGTTTTGTTTAGTTTCTTAGTAATATATGGGATCATCCGCAGTCAGCTTCAGAACCCATACACGCATTACAATCAGATGGAATATTATCTTTTTCTTTATGTAATTGACACATAATATCTTCGGTTTTAACCCGTTTACATATATGACAAGTACGAGATATTATATCCCTGGTAGTTGCTGTGCCCTCTTTAAGGTCTAATGCAAAAGTTTTGATTAATTTCTGGATATCCTCATTGAATTTTATGCCATGTCCCCTTTTATCACTGATGTACTGAGAAACTGCCGGTTGAGTAATGTCAAGTAATTCAGAAATTTCTTTTTGTTTCATACCTAATTTTAGAAGTTCTTTTGCCAGTTCTGAACGAACTGTTGGTATAACATACCACACAACCATTTCACATGGAGGTCTCATTTAAATCACGATTTCCTGTTTATATTTATATTAATAATTAAACAATTAATTAAAAAAATGATTTTTAACATATTATTTTTAATTAAGATATTTTAATAAACATATTCTTAGTTTAAAATATTAAATTATAAATCATTTTATTTAAATTAATTTTGACTATATATTATGTTTTTCCATATTTTTTTAGATGCCTGACCCCTCACAAAATATTTCTTCCATTTCTGATTTTCTTTTTAACAAGCCATTGGTTTTCATTACCTCTGAAGTGAGTCCCAGTTCTTTTATCTGAGCTTCCATTTCATCCTGTCGTTTTAAAAGTAAATTAATGACTTCTGCAACAGGATCTGGGAGTTCCCCATGATCTAAATCAATGGCACATTTTCGCTCTTCTTGTACAACTCTTCCAGGAATTCCTACACATGTTGCACCTGGAGGAATAGACCTTAAAACAACAGATCCTGCTCCGATTTTAGAACAGGTCCCGATTGTTATATTACCAATAATTTTTGCTCCAGAACCTATAACAACACCGTCTTTTATAGTGGGGTGCCGTTTCTTTCGCTCAAGACTTGTACCACCAAGTACGACCCCCTGATAAATTAAGACATCATCACCCACAATTGCAGTTTCTCCAATAACTACCCCCATCCCATGGTCTATAAAAACCCTCCGACCTATAGCTGCACCGGGATGAATTTCAATTCCCGTGAAAAAACGAGCCAAAGCAGAGATAAATCTTCCTAAAAAAAGTAAATTGTGGTTCCAAAACCATTGACTAATTCTATGGAACCATATTGCAAATAATCCAGGATAACAGAGTAATATTTCCAGAGTACTGCGTGCAGCAGGATCTCTCATTCTTACCATATTCATATCCTCTTTTACCCTTTCAAACATGAAAAACCTCCAATTTAGTTTTTAAGACAATGAATTTTAGTAAATTATAATAAAGATTTAGTTTAATAAAGATCTAGTTATTTAACAGATTATCTTAATCAAATCTTTATTCAATAAACTAATTTTTTAAATGCCCATATTTAATGGTTATTAATGAGGGAACATAGCCTGATCATATGATTGGTATAATTCCTCAAAAACCCATTCCATACTGAGGTATCTTTCTCCAGTATCTGGTAGAACAGCTACAATTAATTTACCTTCGTTTTCAGGTCTTTTGGCCAATTCAATAGCAGCCCAGGTAGCAGCACCAGAAGATATACCTGCAAGAATTCCTTCCTCACGGGCAAGCCTTAATAGAGTTGCTGCGGCGTCTTCATCCTTAACTGGGACAATTTCATCAATTAAATCAGTTCTGAGAACTTCAGGAACAAATCCTGCACCTATACCCTGTATTTTGTGAGGTCCTTTAACACCAGTAGCCAGTACTTGTGAAGTGGCAGGTTCTACAGCAACAGCTTTGAATCCCGGTTTTCTTTCTTTTAATACTTCAGCCACACCAGTAATTGTCCCTCCAGTACCTACTCCCGCAACAATAATATCAGCTTTACCTTCAGTGTCTCTCCAGATTTCTTCTGCGGTAGTTTCCCTGTGGATTTTAGGGTTAGCTGGATTTTTGAATTGTTGAGGCATTACCGCATTTGGAATTTGACTGGCTAATTCTTCAGCTTTAGCTATCGCACCAGGCATTCCATCTGCTCCAGGAGTTAAAACTATTTCTGCACCAAATACTGCCAGAAGTTTTCTTCGCTCTAAAGACATAGTGTCTGGCATGGTTAAGATTAATCTGTAACCTCTAGCTGCAGCAACAAATCCAAGTGCAATTCCAGTGTTTCCACTGGTTG
>JAHFBZ010000029.1 GCA_023249725.1 Methanobacteriaceae archaeon | reverse complement strand
AAACGGATTAATTATTGTATTGATTTTATATTAACTTAATTATATTCAACTAATTATATTCACATTACTCTAAATTTATTAATTAATCACTAATTTAAATTATCATTAAATTATAAATCTTAAATTATAAAATATTCAATTCATTAAAATATTATTAATTAAATTTTACAAAGGGGCAATTGTCCGGGAATTATCTGATTAAATTGAAATTTTACGATTTTCACCTACAGGGAAGAAATTATAACTCTGATAAGAAATTAATTTTCGAAGCAAAAAGATTGGGATACTCTGGTGTTTCTTTATTATATTCTAAAGATGATTATAAGGAATCAAAAGAATATTTAACCGAAATTGAAAATGAGATTAATTCAGAACCAACTATGGATTCTAATTCTGTTTCTAATCCAGTATCTAATTCCACATATAATCTAGATTCTAATTCAGATAATAATTTAAATTTTGAGAAAACTTTTAAGATTTTTCCAGGAATTAAAATTTTCCCGAAAAATTCGGAAGATTTAAAAAGGCAGATTAGAAGTTCTAGAAAAAAAACTAATATTTTAATGGCTGTTGGTGGTGATTTAAAGATAAATCGTGCTGCATGTGAAAATATTCAGCTTGATATTCTTTCAAGACCATATTATAAGCGTAGGGATTGTGGAATTAATCACGTTCTTGCTAAAGAGGCTGCTAATAATGATGTAGCAATTGAATTAAATATTTGCGACATACTGAGGGCCAGATCACCTATTAGATCTAAAATAATGGCGCATTTTCAGGAAATTGTTAAATTACAAAAGAAATTTAAATTTCCCCTAATTATTGGCAGTGGAGCGGTTTCTATTTATGATTTGAGAAGACCTAAAGATTTAAATGCACTCAGCCAGTGTTTTGGCTTGAGTAAAAATGAAGTGAATTTGGCTATTTCTAACAATCCAAAAAATATAGTTGATTTCAATAATCAGAGAAAGGATATTATTATTGTTGGAGCCAAGAAAGTTGATAATTAACCAGACAATTAATTAAATTATTATTATTATTATTATTATTATATTTCATCAATTTTTTAGCCAATTTTGTACTTTTATAAGAATATTTAATATAACAAGATGATTATCCATGAAACTTAAAATATTACCTCCTACACTTAGAGGTTCAAAAAGATATATTGCATTTGAATTGATTTGCCAAAAATCTATAACTAGGGATGAATTAGTCAATTTAATCTGGAATTCGTGTCTGGAACTCTATGGTGAATCTGAAACAAGTAGATTCAGGCTATGGCTCATGAGAAAATGGGACTGTGGTCAAAAAGGTAATGATTTTATTATAAAAGGTATATTGCATTGTAATAGGGGAGATGAAGAAAAAGTTAGGGCTTCTCTTTGTTTGGTAACAAATTTCCGTGGAAAAAAAGTAGTTTTCCACACTCTGGGTTTATCTGGAACCATTCATTCTGCAACACAAAAGTTTATTAAATCCAGACCCTAACATAAATACACAGTATTAATAAATTATTAAATTGATTTGAAAATAAGTCTTGATAAAGAAATTGAGCATTTTAAAATCAATTAAATGTCACTAAAAAATAAGAAATCACATTCATAAAATAAGATAAAAAAGAGAGGTATACATATGCAACCACTTCAAAGTGCAGGTTATGATAGGGCCATTACTGTATTTAGTCCAGATGGAAGACTATTTCAGGTTGAGTATGCAAGAGAGGCCGTAAAAAGAGGCACAACTTCATTAGGTGTCAAATCAAGAGAAGGAATAGTGCTTGTTGTGGATAAAAGACCCACAAGCAAACTGGTCGAACCTAAATCAATTGAAAAGATATTCCAAATCGACCAACACATTGGTGCTGCTACATCCGGATTGGTGGCAGATGCTAGAGCTATTATTGAAAAAGCTAGAATAGAAGCTCAGGTTAACAGAATAACCTATAATGAACCTATTCGTGTAGAAACACTGTCTAAAAAGATTTGTGACATGAAACAGATGTACACTCAGCATGGTGGGGTGCGTCCTTTTGGATCCGCTTTAATAATAGGTGGAGTTAATGGTAAAGGATGCAGATTATTTGAAACTGACCCTAGTGGTGCACTAATAGAGTACAAAGCTACAGCTATAGGCGCTGGAAGACAAGTGGCCATGGAAGAGTTTGAAAAGAAATATGAAGAAGACATGACTCTTACAGATGCAATTGAACTTGCTCTAGATGCTGTTTACGAAGCCACTGAAGGAAAAACAACTCCTGAAAGTGTTGAAATAGCTGTTATTGATGCTAAAGACAAAAAATACCGGAAATTATCTGAAGAAGAAATTAAAGATCATGTAGAAGAACTTCTCATCAGAAAAGAGAAGGAGGAAGAGGAGTAAAAAACATGGTTAATCTTGAAGATGCAGTTATTGCCCGTTTGGAATCCCATGGAGAACGATTCGAGATTTTGGTGGATCCTGATCTTTCTGCAGAATATAAGAAAGGATCTAATGAATCTGGGATAGAAATAGAAACAGTTCTTGCAGTGGAAGAAATTTTTAAAGATGCTAAAAAGGGTGATAAAGCGTCTGAGGAAGGTATGCTTAAAGTATTTCAGAGCACGGATCCCTTGGAAGTTGCAGAGTTAATTATTCAGAAGGGACAAATCCAGCTCACTGCCCAACAGCGCAGGGAAATGCTAGAGGATAAGCACAAACAAATCGTTGCTAAAATAGCTAGGGAGGCTATTAATCCTCAAACAGGCTTTCCTCATCCACCAAAGAGAATTGAAAAGGCCATGGAAGAGGCAAAAGTTCATATTGATCCATTTAAAACTGTTGACGAGCAGATAAATATTGTTCTGAAAGCTATTCGGATTAAAATTCCAATTAGATTTGAAAAGGTGAAAATTGCAGTTATGATGCCTGGTGAATTTGCCGGTGGCGCCTATACAGCCATATCTAAATTTGGAAAAATATACAAAGAGGAATGGCAACAAGATGGATCATGGATAGCCGTGGTTGAAATACCTGGAGGCCTGCAAGATAGTTTCCATCAAAAAATGAGTGAACTCACAGGCGGGAATGTGGATACCAAAGTTATTAAATAAACTTCTTCTTTTTCCTATTCTCATATGGCTTTCATATAGAAAAGGAGGCATAATGTGATATTAATAAAAGATAAGGACCTTGTAGTTCCTGGTGAAGTGCTGGCGGAAGACGATTTTCACGCTGGTCGAGGAACTTTCAGGGAAGAAAATAAAATATGCTCTTCGGTAGTAGGCTTAGTTTCTATTAGAAATAAGAAAATTAGTGTAATTCCGCTACAAAGTAAATACCTTCCTAAAAGAGGGGATGTGGTCATTGGAGAAATCAATGACATAAGATTTTCTATGTGGGGATTAGATATTAATTCACCTTACTCTGGTCTTTTACCAGCATCAGAAGTATTTGGAAAAGAAAAAAGGGAACTCGAAAAAGTTTTTGATGTTGGTGACGTCCTTTTTTTGAGAGTAATTGATGTTGATGAAGTTAAAAAGGTCAAACTTGGATTAAAAGGTCGTGGATTAGGTAAATTCAAGGGTGGAATATTAGTTTATATCACTCCTACTAAGGTACCTAGACTCATCGGTAAAAAAGGATCCATGATTAATATGATCAAGGATAAAACTCACTGTGACATTGTTGTTGGTCAAAATGGTGTGGTATGGGTCAAAGGACAGCCAGAAATGGAAAGAATTGCTGAGAAAGTCATAAAAATGATTGAAGAGCAGGCCCACACTTCAGGACTGACAGATAGGGTACGAGATTCACTGGCTGAATTAACGGGTGAAAAAGTTGAATCTGATGATAACCATGAAATTCTTCAATCAGTAGAAGATAAACTGGAAACGGAATTGGGCACCAAACCCGATGAGGAACATACTGATTTAAAAGAATCTGAAGATTTTGACGAATCTATAATTGAAGAAGATGAAGGTCAAGAAGAAGATCAATTAGAATCTGATCAAAAAGACCAAGAAACTCAGCAAAATGTCCATAAATATGAAGACAATGCTGAAGAGGGAGAAAGCGCAGAAGAAAATGAAGCGCAGGAAAAAGAGGAAGTAGATGAAAAATCTGAAGATTCAGATGAACCTACTGAAGAAAAAACTCCAAAGGATGAGAAAAGTTCTCTCCCTCGTAAAATAATTGAATCTAAATTTAATTTTAATCAGTTTAAGAGGTGATTATTATCATCACAGAAGATACTAATTTAGGGGCAAAATCAAGGGAAGATGGAAGAGCTTTTGATGAATTACGTCCCTTGAAAATTGAAGCAGGCGTTTTAGAAAGAGCTGATGGATCAGCATATTTAGAATTTGGTGGAAATAAAATACTTGTGGCTGTTTATGGTCCAAAAGAATCGCATATTCGCAGATTCCAACGTCCAGATAGGGCCTATATCCGTTGTAGATATAACATGGCTCCATTTTCAGTAGATGATAGGAAAAGACCAGGTCCTGATAGAAGATCGATGGAAATTTCTAAAGTGACAGCAGAGGCTCTCCAACCATCCATACTTCTTGAAAAATATCCCAGAGCTTTAATTGATATTTTCATTGAAGTATTAGAGGCAGAAGGCGGAACTAGATGTGCAGGGATAACTGCAGCATCTGTGGCTCTAGCAGATGCAGGTATTCCAATGAAAGACATGGTTGTGGCCTGTGCGTCGGGTAAAGTCAACGACCAAATTGTTCTTGATCTTTCAGAAGTTGAAGATAAAGAAGGGCAAGCTGATTTACCAGTAGCTATCATGCCGCGCAGTGGGGAAATTACTCTTTTACAAAGTGATGGTAGTTTAAATGCTGGAGAATTCGAAAAAGCAGTTGATCTTGCAGTAGAAGGATGCCAAGCCATTAGTAAAGTTCAGCAAGATGCCTTAAAGAAAAGGTATGGTGAGTAAAATGAATGTTGTTCCTGAAATAACTCGCAAAAGTATAACTGACCTTATCAATAATTTAGAACGACCTGATAGCCGTGCTTTGGATGAATATCGTGAAATTTCACTGGAAACTGGTGTAATTTCTAAAGCTGAAGGCTCTGCCAGGGTTAAGATTGGAAGTTCTCAGATTATTGTAGGTACTAAATCTCAACTCGGTTCTCCATTCCCTGATACTCCTAATGTTGGGGTTATAATGACTAATTCTGAATTACTACCTATGGCAGCACCAGAATTTGAACCAGGGCCTCCTGATGAAAAATCTGTGGAGCTAGCCCGGGTTACAGACCGCTGTATCAGAGAAAGTCAGATGGTGGACCTGGAAAAGCTATGCCTGGTTGAAGGAAAGAAGGTTTGGATGATTTTCATTGATTTACACATACTTGATTACGATGGAAATTTAATGGATGCTGCGGTTTTAGGTGCAGTTGCTGCCTTGTTAAATACCAGGATTCCCAAGGCCACTATGGTAGATGATGAAATAGTTATTGACTACGAAAACAAGGAACCTCTTCCAATTAGAGAAAAGGCATTAATGTGTACTTTTGCTAAAATTGGTGAACAGATGGTTTTGGATCCTTCTCTTGCAGAAGAGGAAATCCTTTCAGCTAGACTTTCCATTGGTATGACTGAATCTGGAAATATATGTGCCCTTCAAAAAGGTGGAGCAACTCCTTTAACTAAAGAAGAAATAATGAATGCTGTAAAAATTACTGAGGAAAAAACTAAAGAATTGATGGAATATTTACCATAATTAACCATCAATTTCAATTTTTAAACCTAACATTTATATATTTCTTTAATTAAATTTTAAATTACTAAATTATTTTGTCGATCATTTAATATTGGCATAATAAACTAATTCACGATACTAAAGTAATTTTTACTTTTTTAGCTGTTATATAGAACTTATTAACTCTATATATCACTATTTAACAAAAGAAAGGTTATTTTATATCATAGTAACTGCAATTAATTTCAGAAATTGTCAGTTTTTCAGTGTTAATCACTAATTCAGTGATTCATTTCCCATTTATTTGGGAATTGATGATGAGTTTGAGGCTTATCATTTATAAATTGTAAAATTTACTCGGAGTGATTCAAATGGCAAGAACCAAAAAAGTTGGTATTACAGGAAGATTTGGTGCAAGATACGGTCGTAAAGCCAAAAGAACTGTAAAACAAATCGAAGAAAACATGAAAAAGAAACATGTATGCCCTACATGTGATCGACCTGCTGTTAAAAGAGTTAGCAGTGGTATATGGAAATGTAGAAAGTGTGGCGCTGTCTTCACTGGCGGAGCATACGTACCCGTTACTCCTATGGGTAAAACCGCTACCAGAAACATAAAACGGATTATTGGAGGTTCATGATTTGTATAAATGTGCTGAATGTGGAGCTATAATTGACCCTAAAGGGTACATGGAAAATAAATGTCCTAGATGCAGATACAGAATTCTCTTTAAAGAAGTTCCAACTGTTAAAAGGACTATAAAAGGAAGATAAGGTAATTATTAATATTTTAATCCTTATTAACCCCCTTTATTCTAACTATTTTATCTGAGATTTTATGCTAATTACAACTTCAAGAAAACCTTCTAAACGTACCAGATCTTTTTGCCAGTATTTAAATCGTGTTTTCATTTCTGAATACACTAATCGTGGTAAAATGAGTATGAGGGACGTTCTTTTAAAGGCAGCCAATTTAGGATATTCCTATTTGGCAGTTGTTTTTGAGTATAATGGCAATCCCAGTAAGATCACCTTTTTTAATAAGGATGGATTAGAAATTATTTCTATGACAATAAATGTGGCCTTACCTGAGAAAAGAATCAATATTCAAAAAGAGGATTTGTCATTTAAATGTGACCTTGAAGAAATGGCCATTTTAGGCGATATTCTTCAATTAAAAACAGCAAATGATTTTGAATCTGAAGCAGATAAAAATGAATTGGATATTGAAGATTTCCCAGAATCAAATCTTATAAACATCAAAAATTCTAAATCTAATGATTCAAAACAAGATTATAAGGCCATTTTAGATGTTTTTGATAAAAAAGGCATTAGCACAGGATTTAAAATTTTTATTAAGAATTTTAAGCTTGAAAATAGTTCAAAAGATTGATTATTTGATAATTTAATCTAATTATTAATTATAATCTGGAGATTGTACTTTGATTCAGAATACTCCCTTAAAGTCTGTGGAAAGTGAAATTGAGATAGTACTTGATAGCAATTTACAGGCCCAAGTAGTATTTACTTCAGTTAACCCTGAAATCATCAGTTCTCCTTCACAACGTTCTTCAATGGAGATGTTAGTTAAAGGGAAGTCTATTTTCCTTAAAATTAAGTCTAAAGATTCAGCTTCTTTTAGAGCATCTTTAAATTCTTCTATTAAATGGATCATGTTATCTCTAGAGGTTTTGGAACTTCAAAAAGAGGATTATTGATAGGATTATTGATATAATACAAATGTGATATTGTTTTATATTAAATTCAATTAATAGATTCCAAAATGAATTTATAAAATTAATTTAGAAATAATATAATGGTCTATAAATCTATAGATTAAATGGCATTAAATTAATATTTTAAAATCATTCTAAATATTATGAGGTGAAAAAATGGAAGTACCACAAAATATTCAACACCAACTATCCCAATTCCAACAACTACAACAACAGGCTCAGGCCATCTCCATGCAGAAACAAACTGTTGAAGTACAAATTCAGGAAACCCAAAAAGCATTAGAAGAGCTCAAAAAAGCTGATGATGAGGCTGATGTTTATAAATCTGCTGGAAATCTATTGGTCAAAGTTGACAAAACTGAAATCAACACTGAACTGGAAGATAAGGTGGAAACTCTTAAACTTAGAGAAAAAACCATTTCCCGCCAAGAAGAAAGAGTTATGAGCAAACTCCAAGAGATGCAAGCTTCCATACAGGAAGCCATGCAAGGTGCTGGAATAACTCCTGGGATGTAATTAATTGAAAAATAAGCTCAAAAATTTGACGCAAGAAGATTTAAACCAGATATCTGATTTTATTTCTTCTTCTGCTCAAAATTTTATTTCACAGAAAGTTTCTCAAAAAGAGATTAATGACCTTGATATTAAGGTTGAACTTTCTTACGCAGAAAAACTTGATGTTGACATTAGCATAGATCTTTCATTGGACGATCTATCTGCAGTGAATCCTGATATTGTTGATGAGGCCATTGAACATTCTTTTGAAGTTCTTGAGCCTTTTTTGGATGTTAATTTCAGGACATAATTGATTTTTAATTTAGTTTATATTAAACTCATTTTTATTTTTGCTTGATTTATTGATTTTACAATAGATTAAATTCTTATTTTGATATTTTTCACCAAAAACTGTTTAATACCATTCTAGGGTTTTTTACTCAATTTGTAATACTTATTTTCCAAAAAGTATTTATAGTATTTTGACATTCTATTAATTGGGCATTGTTTCCTCCACTGCTCGGTCATCTTTGGTATGACTTAATAAAAATATGGGCATCTAATAACAATCCTTTCGCTCAGCCTTTATTATTGGATGTCCTATTTTATATTCAAATACTTTTTATTACTTTTTCTTTATTTTCGGGCCTAAAGTTAATAATAATAAATAAATAGAAAGTGTTAAATAATTATCTAAACAATCCATATTTGTCACAATAAATTTGGCACTAGTATGATATTTTATATTCGCCAATTTATTCCCTCTTCCAGTAGGGATTGATCCCTATTGGAACTCCCACTTATTTTATTTTTAAATTAATCTCAGGATTTTATGTTATTACGTTCTATGTTTTTAGATAACTATTGTTATTTATCTTCATTTGGTAACTTTTTTTCAATGAATCAAACATTTATAAACCTTCAATTTACTCCCATAAATTTTTTAAAGTGTTTTCAGACTTCTTAATTGATTATTACCAATTTGCTTTTTTACCACATTATTGTATTATTTATTTTAATATTATTACTAATATTTGTGATTTAATTGGATTTGTAATAACATAAATATTATAAATGGTATTACTACAAACTATTATTCGCAGTATGTGTAAAACTGCTTAAAAAATGTTAAAGGAGGTGATAAGTATTAAAAAACAAGGAATTAAAAGACAAATTGTATTAATGACTCTTGCAGTTCTTTTGACGCTGTTTATATGTGGAACAGTGTCTGCAGAAGACTTATCAAGTACAGGAGGTAATGGCAGTGATGTTCAATCAACTGTAATTGATAATCAAACGGCAATAGGCCCTATAATTGGAGTTAAAGTTGGCTATGAATATTCTTCAGATAATTCTATTAATCCAGAAATAACTGTTAAAGATAACAATGGTACCAAAATAGCTTACAATAAAACTTATGATATGGCTTTCCAAGGTTATAAATTGAGTTTCTTATATCCTGGTGCAGTTAATGGAACAAAATTCAATGTAACTGTCGCTGCTTCAGGATATACTACTCAAATCAAGGAAATCGGAGTTTTATTCGATCCCAACAATGCTAGTGATCCTAATCTATATGGAAGTTCTACTTTCAACATGATTGCCACGGCTAATTACAAATTGGGCCGTACTGTCACCAGTAAAGCAGATCAGATTTTGAATTTCTCAAAAGCTGACAATGTTCTGGTCATTACCACGGCTGGTGTGCCAAAACTCAATGGTGTCACTAGTGAAGACTGCATAGAAGGCATATTAAATGCAGGGAATGGTAAATTCAGTTATGGTAAAAATAATGTTCTAATGCTTCGACAAACTGCAATGGATCCCGTGGATTTTGCTTTTATAACCAAAAAAGGAACCAATTTACAGGTTGTGGTATTTAGAAATGGATCAACCACACCGGTATATACTGGAACCATCTCTGAGAACATGACCCGAGCACAATGGAACACATTCGTCCAGAAAGTTAATTCTGAAAACGCTTGGTCATTTGCCAGTCTGGCCAATGCTTGGGCTGCTGGAGCTCCTGCTGATGTACTAAGAGAAGCTGCTTTTCACGGACACGTTTGTGAAGGAACTCTTGGAGGATACAGCATAACCAAAGCATTACTGCAGTACTACCCACCTAAACAGGCCACTATTGGTGGAACTGGTTCTCCTGCTGATTTAACTTCCTATAAAATCTTAGGTGTTCCTGGTGACTCTGATGATGATGCAGTTATGTATTTCCTGGATGCTACTCCGGGTAAAGGTGGATATGCTGGATTCGACACAACTTCTACTGGTGCAACTAAAAATATGCTAGGTTTCATCCGTTGGACAGATACCACTTACAAAGTGGTAACCAACACTGACGGATCAAAATCCTATGTAGTAAATGTTGCAGGAACTGGTGATCTTGTAGTAATGAGCTATGATAAAGCTAAGCTGAAAAAAGCATTCCAAACAGAAACTGGAATTACTTCTTCTGGTAGTTTAGAAGAATTAAAATACAACACTTGGTTACTTAACAAGATTAAAAGTAATCCGACTCAATTAGTAGACTTCTATTATGAACTTACCGGTTTAACCGAAGAACAGTTTTACTACTTGTTAGGAACAGCAGCTAATGTTACTTTCCCTAACCCGAAAAATAACCCTGAAAATGCAACTAACAATGGTACTGTACGGTTTGTTATGCAGGACGCACATGGATTGGATATTAATTACATTAAAAGCCTTAACCTGACCAACGCCACCCGTTCTAACAACATTACCAACAACAGTCAGTTAACTTATGATCAGATTAAACAGATCGGAATCGACGCTGCAAATCTGGCCAAACAGACTTTCAAAAATGAATTGGGTATTGATTTGGAAAAAGACGACATGGATCTTGCTATTCTAACTTCTGCGGGTTACATCTATCTCAATGGCCAAACCACAGAAGCAACTTGGGATGGAATATTCGATGTTTTCGGTTCCAGACTAAGCAGATCAACTCTCTTACCAATTCACATGGGAATATGGAAACCACTATGGTTCACTTTCGTGTTAAGAGGTCTAGATGGAAACACTATGAACACAGTTTACCTCAGATACAACTCTAACAACAACTCGTTCTTTGTGGGTACCAATACCAATAGTAGTCAGGTGAATGATATAGGGCCAAAGGCCTTGAACAACGCTACCAAAGTGAGTAACTTAAGTAAATTTGTTATTCCAGATGGTAACTGGGCCAATATCCAGAGCATTGCCAATGCCTGGAGAAATGACCCGGCCTTTGACCAGCTCATAACATTCCTCTTCCACAACCACGCCTGTCCTGGTGTACAGCCTGGATTCTTCATGACTGATTATATACAGAAGAATTTCCCATTAAGTGGCAATCAGAGCTACTTCTGGACTGCTTCCAGTATATATTGTAAAGATGACAGCCTGATCTACTTACTAGGTGTATCTCCTGGAATGGGAAGTTACATGAACCAGAGAATGACCAATGATGAAACTGCTTCTGAATATTTACCTGGTGGAACTGAAGAAGGAATTATAGTGGTATGGGATTCTGTTACTAAGACTGGAAAAGCAGCTATTATTAGTTTCAAATGGCCTACATTTGATTTGACGGGTCTTACTACTAATGAAGCAAAAAGAGAAGCTCAGATTGCAGCTTTTATAGCCATGTATAACGGAGAATCAAGTCCTTATATTGCTACTCCACTAAGTATTGTACAATCTGAAGATACTTACCTTACTGAAGATCAGTACAAAGCCCTTCAACAAGGTAATGCTTTGGAAAAATTGAAGTCTTGGCCTAAAAAATCATTAGCAGATCTATTAGCTAAGCAAGGTGGTTCTACCAATAATGGAACTCACGTTGTTGATAATAGTGGTTCTACTAATAATGGTGGTTCGAATAATAACGGTGCATCGAACAATGGTGGATCTAATAACAATGGTCCTACATCTGTCGGTGTAAGTCCTACCTCTGTTAGTGCAGCTTCTGAAACTACCACTCAACCAGCTGATGCAAAATCTTATGAAGTATCTGAAAAATCTTCAACCAAACAAGATTCTAATAACAACTGGGCATATGCTTTAGTCGGTATTTTAGCTATTGGTGGATTAGTTGGATTCGGTTTCATGCGTAGTAAAAACTAAATAATCTCCACTTTTCTTTTTTTATTTTTTTAAACAAGATTGAAGAATTTCATGATTTATTTTCAATTTCAATAATTAATGGAGGTGATTTTATTAAAAAAACAACAACAAATTCCCTAATGTTAATGACTTTGATAATGATTATGGTTGCAGGTGGAGGTACAGTAATGGCACACCCAGGACATGGTGAGGAATATCCCCCAGAAGAAGTTATTGACGATAATTCAGGCCAATCAAATCAAAATTCTGACACTACTAATAAAAATACTAAAAAGACAACCAGCAGCAACAAGAACACGGGAAGCGGAGATTCCAACAGTGATTATACCACTCAATCTACTGATAGTGGATCCAGTGATTCAGATTCTGCAAATAATGATTCAAATTCTACAGGGGCAGGAGATGTATCTGATAATCAAACCAATTCAACTTCCTCTTCATCAGACACTCTCTGGAATATTGCAGCTATGGTAGGAGTTTTTGTCCTTGGATTTGGAGGAATGGTTTTATTATTCAAGATGGGTCATTTTTGACGGTTTTCTCAATTAATATAACATAAATAATAATAAAAACTAATATAATCTATTTCACATTAAATTTACCAAGAGGAGGATCAATTTTGCATTTACCTGACGGACTAATACCATTATGGCAGGCAGTGATTTACTGGATTTTAGCCATTATCCCCTTAATTATTTACGCTTTTAAAATATCTAAAAGCCAACAAAAAGATAAGTTGATAATTAACACTGGAATAATCGCCGCGGTTACCGTGGTAGTTTCTTCATTATCCATACCTTCCCCCTTTGGGGTTCCCCTACACTTTTTCATTATACCTCTGGTGGCTATTTTACTGGGCCCACTTACCGGGGTGGCCGTAGCCTTTTTATGCCTGCTTTTGCAGTTCCTATTCTTAGGAATGGGTGGATTAACCACTCTGGGATCTAATATACTGGCCATAGGGGTGGCAATGAGTTTTTCAACTTATTTGTTCTATAAATTAACCTTTGATCTGGATGAACGATTAAGTGTTTTTGCAGGAACCCTGATGGGAATTATCATAGCCACCATAACTAATGTTCTAATATTAGTATTCGCTGGAGTGGCTACTTTAGAAATTTTAATGGCTACTTTAATACCATTTTATTTACTCATTGCAGTTATAGAAGGAGTGGCTAATGTTGTTATTGTATCAGTCATCTCCCAAGTCAAACCGGAAATATTAAAACTGGATAAAATTTAAAAAGAGGATCATAAAATGAAAATAAAAGTAATTTGTCTGTTATTTGTTCTTTTAGGAACTATTTCGACTGTCAGTGCTCATGGAATAGATGTTACTTATCCCACCATTGTCATTGCCGATGATTCCACCGGGATGCAGGCCAAAAAAGTGGTGGATGAAATGGGAGTGGAAGTGAAGGTTTACAAATTTAAATCTACCAGCGACGTGGAACACCATCTGGAACACTCTTTAACCAACCCTGATAAAAGAATACTGGCAGTAGCGTATCAAGACACCGTCAATGAATTTTTGGCCAAAAATCCACAGGCCTCTAACCGGATTTTCGTGAGTTCTGCTGATGAAATGGACATAAAAAATGGATTGATTCTTTTAACTTCCAATAATAACTCCGGAAATTCGAGTAATGATACAGGATTAAATTCCACAAGTAGCTCTGGATTTTTAATCCCACTTTTGGCAGGTCTTTTCATTGGCATCATGGCTGGTTTAGGTCTGGGTGCCTTCTGGATGAAAAGGAAGCTTTCCTAGATTTATTTGTTGATTTTTCGGTTCCCTTTTTCTTTTTTTTTTATTGGTATTACTATAATAAAATTCTAACATTTCTTAATTTTAAATATTTCTGGACTTATATTTCTGATTAACCTTTTTAAAATCTAAATTATTTAATAATTATTCTTTAAAATAATTCAATTTATAATTTATACTTGATAAATTATCATTTTTTTAAAAAAGTTATTTTTAGCCATTATTTGACATTATTACTTTTGCCTTATTTTTTTAATTATTGTAATAATTTAAGGATTATTATTACTATATTTCTGATTTTTTTCAATTTAATAATAACATAAAGAATATTAATGGTATTACTCCTATATTATGTTAGCACGTAACATGTGTTAATTATCTAAAAGGAGGTGAAAAGATGAGAAAACAAGTAATTTTTCTATTTACAGTATGTTTCTTCATCATTACAATGTGCGGAGCAGTATCCGCAACAGAGAACAATACAGGAGGTGCTAATGATAGCAATGTCCCGGTCATTATTTCCGGTAAAGTACTGGACTGTGTCACAAACCAGCCCTTTGCCAATGTAACTGTAAAGGCAACAAATAATGGCCAGGAAATAGCTAGAACAACCACTAATAATCAGGGAAAATATGAATTGAATTTTTCCAGCAATCAAAACCGGTTTAATGTGACAGCCAGTTATCCATATCATAAATCAGCTACAAAAACTGTGAATACTTCTCAAAAAATCGAAAACAACCAGACAGTTATGCAGGCAAGCACTGATCTACAATTAGGAAAACCAAAGGTCATATTTTTATTTGCAGGTGCCTCGTCAATTTCCAGTGCACTTATGAATGCCCTGGATCAAAATCCTCATTTTACGAGTGAAGTATGCTTAATAAAAAATATGCCTGCAAATCTAAATCTAACCAATTACAATCTGGTTTTTGTAGATTATCTTTATTCATCTACACCTAATGTGGATGCATTGAAACTTCTAATTGAGGAAGCTAAAGCTAAAAACATTCCAGTAATAGTTACCACCACCAGCGGGATGGGCAACCCGACCAATGTCAATTTAACCCAGCATTCCTGGATTAGACAGTATTGGACTAATATTTCCCCAGAAAATGGATTAAATCTGGTTAAGTACCTGGCAGTAAACTTTTTGGGAGCAAATGATACATATCAGGCACCGGTAAATTTGACCAAAGTGGGAATTTATCATCCAGATGGCAATCAAATTTATTCTAACTTATCCAGTTATCTGGCCTGGTACAGCAAGTACAATCCCCTTAAACCTACTGTAGCGGTCATGTTTGGTGAAGCGGTTTACAATAAGGCCAATACCATGGCGGTGGATGCTCTTATTAGAGGACTGGAAGCCAGAGGATACAATGTTATTCCATACTTCCTGGACCACGAAACGTATCCTTTAGGGAAAGTGGATATTAACAAATTTTTAATGGCCAATGGAAAATTCCTACCGGATCTGGTTATACACTTCCGGGCCGCAGGATGGGATATGATACGTTCTTACAATGAGACCATGGCAGAACTAATTTCCATGGATGTTCCTATAATAAAGGCTTTATCCTATGAAAATTCTTATGCCGAATGGTTAAATGCTACTCAGGGAATTGGCCCGGCAACCTTTGCATATTCGGTGACCAATGGAGAAAAACAAGGGATAATTGATCCTATTGTGGTGGCCACAAAAGAAACCGATGCTAGAGGAATACCTCAAACAGTTCCTATTGCCAGGCAAATAGAATGGATCATTGACCGCTCAGTAGCCCAGATTAACCTTAGATACACAAATAACTCTCAAAAGAAAATCGCTATTTTATACTGGAGTTCCCAGCCGGGACTGAGTTCAGGGGTAAGTGCAGGACATCTTGATGCATATTCCAGCCTGGTTGCATTATTAAATGCCTTAAAAAATAGTGGTTACAATTTAGGCAATCAAAAATTACCTACCAATGAGGAACTGGCAGTTATTATTAGAAAACAAGGTTCAAATATTGGTAATTGGGCTCCCGGGGATTTAAAAAAACTGGTGGAAAATTATCCTGTAGTTTTAATTCCAGAATCTCAATACCTGATCTGGTTTAATACACTTAATGCCGCTAAAAGAAAAGAAGTTGTTGATGCCTGGGGTGAAACACCTGGAGATATAATGGTTTACACTAAAAACAATACTCGATACCTTGTTTTACCAGTTATCCAGTACGGAAACATTCTCATGGCTCCGGAACCATCACGTGGTTACACCCAGAATGGTGAAGTAATGTATCACAGTGGAATCATCCCCCCAACCCATCAATACCTGGCCTTCTACTTCTGGTTAAACAATCATTTTGATGCCGATGCAGTGATTAACTTTGGTAGACATGGTACAGTGGCCTGGTTACCAGGAAAAAGTGCCACCGGGTTAGATTGTGAAAATGACTGGCCAGCTATTGTAAGCCAGGACATGCCTATGATTTACCTGTTTACTGTAGAGGGGAGTGAATCTACTTTACCTCAAAGAAGACAGGGCGCGGTCATGATCAGTCACCTTATACCTACCATGACGGTTTCAGGCCTTTATGGTAATTTGACCACTTTAAAACAAAAGATTGCATTGTACTTTGATGATACTACCACTCCGGCAGTAAAAGAAGAACTCAAAAACACGATAATTCAGTTAACCAAGACACTACACCTGGAAGAAGACTTGAAGGTAAATCTAACTAATATAACTGACTTTGATCAGTTTGCAGATGATCTTCACGAATATCTGGAAGAACTGGAATCAGAATATATTACCATGGGACTCCACATTCTGGGCCAGCCACCATCAGGAAACCATTCCATCTATATGGTACAGTCGTTATTAGGTTACAATTTCAGAGAATTCATGAACGCCAATAACCTTACAGATTCTCAGGTCTATTTGCTACTTGAAAATGTGATATACAATAACATGACATCTGAAAATGCCCAATTATCTGTTTTAAACAAAGTAAATGGGAATTTAACAGCTTATCTAAATATGGCAATTATTTATTTAAATAACCTGTTATTGACTACCAATGAAATCAACAGCACCCTACATGCTTTAAATGGAGGATATATTCCAACTTCCATACTGGGAGACCCTATTGTCAATCCCAATGTTTTACCCACCGGTAAAAACCTGTATTCATTTGACCCGAGGACTATTCCCACGGAAGAAGCATGGAATATTGCAGTAAAACTGGTTGATCAGATGTTAGCATCTTTCTATGCTCAGCATGGAAAATACCCTGAAAAAGTAGCGTTTATGTTATGGGCTACCAATTCTATTCAGGATAAAGGTGTAATGGAAGCTGAAATACTGTATTTAATGGGATTAAAACCTACTAGAGACTCTAATGGATATGTAAATGGCACGGTTGCTATCAAAAACTTGGGAAGGCCGGTAATTGACGTAGTGGTAACTACTACTTCTCTATACTTAAACGATTTCCACGTTGTTCTGGATGTGATTAACAATGCTATTAAAAAAGCATACTCATTAAATGGTACTAACTATGTTAAAATCCATTCTGACAGTATTTATCAGATGCTCAAGGCTAAAGGATATGATAATGCCACAGCCCTATCATTATCCCAGTCAAGGATTTTCTCCCAGGAACCTGGAAATCACCACAATCCATTAACCGAAGTAACTCTGGCCGATAGTGGAGACAATATGCAGGCCGTGATTGACACTTTCGTCAATACATTTGGTTATTTATATGGACAAAATGTGACATCCAGCCTAATGGTAGATCTCTACACAGCTATATTAAATGGGTCAGACTTGGCGGTTTTCAATAGAAATGTCAATGCTAATAATTTACTCGGAGATGACGATTACTACGCCTACTTTGGAGGTTTAGGGGCTGCAATTTCTAAAATTACTGGTAAATCCCCGACCATGATTATCAATAATCTTGGAAATCCGAATAATCCTAAGACCGAGACCCTGGCCGAATCAATTGCTCGTGATTTAAGGACTACCTATTTCAATCCCCTGTGGATTAAAGAAATGATGAGAATGGGGCCTGGTGCTGCCAGTCATTTCCATGATGTAACTCACTTGTTGCCATGGGATTTATTAAACCCCGGTACAGCAACTTCTAACCAGTTCCAACAAATATACGACAATTATGTCAAAGACAGCCTAAATATAGGACTAAACGACTACTTCCAAAGATATAATCCCTACACCCAGCAAGCCATAATGTACAACTTGTTACAGTCTATACACAGTAACCGCTGGAATGCTGATGATGCCACTAAAAGAGAGCTGGCTAATCAGTTTGCCAATTCAGTCATTAAAAATGGTTGGAGTGGTGATCCACTGGATATGGATATTGTAAATGAATGGTTAAATTCCATGGATGCTAAGCTGGTAGAAGGTGTAAAAAGTAAATTATATGCTTCAACCATGAATTCTGCCTTTGCTCCTTCCAATCCACAAAACCCTAATCCTCAAGAACCTAATCCTCAAGATGGAGGATCCAGTTCTGATGGTGGATCTTCTGCACCTGGACAAACTTCCAGCGGTGTATCTTATGCTGCTGCGACCAGTTCCAGTTCAGGCCAATCCAGTGCAGGAAGCAGTGGTCAAAAGGCTTATGAAGTTTCTAAAACCAGTCAAGGTTCATCTAAGGATAATGAAAACTATGTTTATGCCATAGTTGGATTAATTGCTTTAATGGGCCTTATTGGATTCGGTTACTTCAAAGGTGTTGGACGAAACTAAAAAACAATAATCTACCCTTTTTTCTTTTTTTTTGAAGTAATAAAAAACTACCTATTTTCAAAAAATAAGTATTAATATGGTGTTGTTATTACTAAAAAGGCAAAATAAGAGAGAAATGTAATAATATATTTTATATAGAAAGTATTATATAAAAGTTTTTATCAAGGTGAAAGTATGGATATGGTGAGTTTATTATGGCAAATGGGAGTATTATCAGTATTACTGGTATTTGGAATAAAGATTGGCCTGGCCATGGGATTTGCAGGCATTACTAAAAAAATAGCGGCATTAATCATCGCAGGATATGGTTTAGGAATACTAGCAATCACTACGCTGGCCAGTGCTTATATGTCTTCCATCCAGGGGTTTTTTACACAGTATGCGTCAGTTATCACCATAATCATGGCAGCAGTTATCATGTATGCTGGATTTCACACTATTCGAGAATGGAAACAGAATCAAAAGAATACGGCTAAAGCGACATGTATGGCTATGGTAGCACCATGCCCTTGCTGTTTTGGAGCAGTTATTGCGGTTATTGTAATGGTTTCTCCATTAATTGGTCTTTCTGCTGCTACTATTGGTAAATATTCTGCATTGTTTTTAATGATATTGATAACAATTTTCTATCTAAGCTCGGGTGCGATTGTTAAATTCGTGAAAAAACCTTATCCTGTTCTTTTGGGTAATTTTATGCTATTTGCTGGTCTTTATTTCATGGTGTCTGCCATAGTGCTCCCCAATATAAATTCAGTTTTAAGTTCAAAAATGACCCCTCTGGACATACCATCCATTACTACTATGGTGCTGGCTCTCTTAGGTTCATTTGGGTTATTAGCCCTTGGAATATTCTTAAATAAAAAAAGAAGTACTTTAATTGAAAAATAGAAAAATAGATAATAAAATTGAATCTAATAAATAAAAATTCAATTTTTTTTTAAATATCAATTATTATGATAATATGAGGTGATTTAATGGTAGCAGTTCCTGGCAGTGAAATGTTAGGTAGTATTTTACATGTAATTTCTCTTAGTCTTTTAATACCGGTTATTGTGGGTCTTTTGGCTTTTATGGCTTATGCTATAATTTCTTTTGGTGGAATGATTTCAGAATATTCCAGCCGAATTAAGACTACTCCTAAAGAAATAGAAGATATTATTAAGCAGATTTCTCATCCACCAACTTCTGAGCAAATAATGGCTGTAGTGGAGAAAAGTGGTATTCCACAAGGCCAAAAAAATATTTTAATTGATTTGGCTAATACACAAGATATGCCTGATGCTTCACGTGAGGCACTGGCCCGTAAACTGGTGGAAAATGAAGAAATAAAAGCAATGAAAGGAATAGAAAAAACAGATATTGTAACTCGTTTAGGACCTACTCTGGGATTAATGGGTACATTGATTCCTATGGGCCCTGGTCTCGCTGCATTGGGATCTGGGGACATAAATACTCTGGCCCAAGCCATTATTATAGCATTTGATACTACAGTAGTGGGTTTGGCTGCTGGAGGTATTGCTTACGTGGTTTCTAAAATCCGCAGACGATGGTACGAAGAATACATATCTAACCTTGATACATTAGTGGACTCAGTTCTGGAGGTTATGAAACATGGTGCGAAAACACAGACGACGAATGCTTTCTAACCTGGGTGAAGAAGATCCCACAGCCGGATCAGCCAATCTGGTTGATGCCATGCTGGTTCTGGCAGTTGGGTTTTTGATCTTTTTGGTAATGTCTTGGAACATGCAGAATGTAGTTTTCTCTGACATGAATCCTCAAGAACGACAGGAAACTATGGAAGCTATGAAAAAAGCAGTTGAACTCAATCAAGGTGATGAGCTGAATAATACTCCTCAAACATCTTCTGGATCTGGCCAAGGATATGTAGAAATGGGCCAAGTATATAAAGATCCTAAAACCGGTAAACTCATCATGGTACAAGGAGGTTGACACCTTCCTATCATTTTTTTTATTTATTTTTAGTAATACTTTTTTTAAAAAAGTAATTAACTTTATATAGTTTATTTAACTTAATTAGATTGGGGTTAACAAACCCCTCCCCCTTAAATATAGTTCTATTTTGAAGATTTCAATGTATCTTTAATTTTTTTTACTAAATTCTTAAGATTTCAATATATTCAAATCTTTTAATAATATAAAAATCTAACTTTAAAGATATGATGGAAATTATACCTGTTCTGGACTTAATGTCAGGAATGGCAGTCTCTGGAAAATCAGGCCATAGAGAAACTTATCAACCATTAAAAACGGTTTATTCTTCTTATCCAGATCCGGTGCAAATTGCAAGCAGTCTTAAAAGACAAGGGGCTCATCAAATTTACATTGCAGATTTAGATGCCATTGAAAAAAAAGGATCAAATCTGGAATTAATAAGAAAAATTAATCATATATTGCCTGTAATGATGGACTGGGGAGTTAAAGACTTAAAAAGCTTTGAATTTGCCCTGGAATTTGCTGATAAAATAATTGTGGCCACAGAAACCCTGAAAAATTTGGAAGAACTTTCGAAAATATTTGAAAAATTTCCTAAAGATAGAATAGTGGTTAGTGTGGATATAAAAAATGACCAGCTTCTGGCTAAGGAAATGGATATTTCTTTAAATGACTTTAAAGAATTTTTAATTGATTTAAATCCTTCTCAAATAATATTACTTGATATTTCCCAGGTGGGAACTTTCAATGGTTTTAATAAGAATTTGATTGATGAATTTTCAGAATTTAATGATTCTTTAATTTTAGGTGGTGGAATTATACCCTCTGAGATAAAATCATTGAATGAAAAAGGATTAAATAAAGTATTGGTTGGATCAGCACTCCATAAAGGAGATATTCCTTTGAAAATGTAAGTATTAGATGTTTATAGATTTTATAATTAATATTAAAAATTAAGTGATAAAATGGGAGAATTTCTACTTTTAGGCCCAGTTAGTAAGGATACCATTATCCGACGAAATCAAAAAACTCACTCCGTAGGGGGAGCAGTTTATTACCAATCAAAAGTTTTGAATGGCCTGGGATTGAATTATAAAGCTGCTGTTACGTTGTCTGTAAAAGATAAAGATATTTTGAATCGTTTTCCTGATAAAAACAGTATTTTACCCATTTTTAAAGAGGATACAGTAAAATTTGAGAATAATTACTATGATGAAAATCCTAATCATAGATTCCAGAGATCCAATGCTCCAAGAATTCCAATTACTAAGGAAGATATTTCCAATATATTTTCTAAAATAACTGGTAAATGCAATGGGATTTTATTAGGCCCTCTTTTACCATCAGATATTCCATTGGAAACAGTTTTAGAATTAAGTAAAAAAAACATTCCCATATATTTGGGACTTCAGGGATATTTAAGACAATTTGATGGGTGTGAAATATCCCTGGAACCTTTAAGTGAAATTAAAAAACTATTAAATCTGGTTGATATTCTATTTTTAGATGAAAAAGAGGCCCGAGCTGTGGGAAATCCAGAGGATACTCTTTCTGAAATTGCTCGAAAATTATCTATTAATGGTCTTGAAGAGGTAATTATCACTTGCGGAAGTAGGGGATCTATAGTTTATTCCTCAGAAAAAAGAAAAGCATTTAAAATTAATCAATATGCTCCTATTAAATTGAATGATCCAACGGGTCTTGGTGATACCTACATGGCAGCTTTCATTTCCCGTAAGCTAATGAGTAATGACCCTCAAGATTGTGGAAAGTTCGCTTCCATGGCGTCCACCATAAAACTGGAAAGTTCTAATGGGTTTGATAAAAATTGGAATTATGTAGAAAAGAGATTGGAGATTGATTAAATATTTGAATTTTATTTTTAAATTTGTATTTTTAATTTATAAAAAAAAAGATTTTATATATATATCTATATCTAAAAATGAAATATTAATGGTTAGAATGTTATTTAAGTTACGTTCCTAGCATGAATGGTAAAATTAAAAATGGTAATAATCCAGCTAAGAAAAATAGGGCTACTCCGATTATTGTATAATTATTTTTACGATCCATAATTCCATTACAAATAAGAAAAATTCCTATAACTGCTAGAATTCCAGGAAGAAAGTGTGAGTATATTAAAGTTCCGGTAAAGACCATATTATCACTTTTATTTTGATAATGTATAATATTAAGTTCTATATTGATTTTAATTTTTATAATTTATTTTTTTTATATAAAAATTTTAAATTAATGATTTTTCATGTTTATATTGATTTTTTGTATGATTTTCAAATGATTTTCGGAATAGTTATTTAATTTCAAATCTTTTTTTCTTAGATTTCTTTTAGAAATTTCAATAAAAAGTATTTATTATCCTAAAATCAAACTGTTTATGTTGATTACTAATTTTAACCATCAATTATATAAATTTTTGCGTAATCAATACAAATTTAACGGGTAGGAATCACGCTAAACTTATAATAATGGAGGAAAATTTATGTTACATGGTACAGAAGTTTTAAAAAAGGGTTTCGCCAAAATGACCAAGGGCGGAGTTATTATGGATGTTGTAAATGCAGAACAAGCTGCTGTTGCTGAAGATGCGGGTGCTGTTTCAGTCATGGCCTTAGAAAAGGTCCCTTCAGACATTCGAGCTGACGGTGGAGTGGCTCGGATGGCAGATCCAACTAAAGTACAGGAAATTATTGATGCAGTATCTATTCCAGTAATGGCCAAAGCCAGAATTGGCCATCTTGCAGAGGCTCAAATTTTGCAGTCCCTGGGAGTAGATATGATTGATGAGAGTGAAGTTTTAACTCCTGCTGATGAAATGTTCCATATTGATAAAAAACAATTCACCATACCTTTTGTATGCGGAGCCAGAAATCTTGGGGAAGCTTTAAGGAGAATTGACGAAGGTGCAGCTATGATTCGTACCAAAGGTGAACCAGGAACTGGTAATATTGTAGAAGCGGTCCACCACATGAGAATTATTATGGGCCAAATTAGGGAAATCCAAAATAAAGAGGAAGAGGAACTCTGGACCTTTGCCAGGGAAATTGAATCTCCACTATCTTTGGTTAAAGAAACTGCTAAATTAGGCCAACTTCCAGTTGTTAACTTTGCTGCTGGTGGAGTTGCTACTCCTGCTGATGCTGCTTTAATGATGCAGCTTGGTGCCGACGGTGTATTTGTTGGATCTGGAATATTTAAATCAGATGATCCTGATCAATTCGCCCGAGCTATAGTAGAAGCAACAGCTCATTACGATGAACCTGAAGTTTTAGCTGATGTTTCAAGGGGACTTGGAAAAGCTATGCATGGTCTGGAAATCAGTGAAATAGCTGATGCGGACCGTATGCAAGATAGGGGAATTTAATTAATTATATTTAATTTTAAATTCTTTTTTATTTCATTTACTTTTCATTTTTTATTTTTCTCTTTTAAATTAATTTTAAATTCAAATAAAGTCTTTTGTTGATGGATTACTAATTTAAGATAGCTAATTTAAGATATACTTTTTTTTAAAAAAATAAGATAACTAATTAGAAAATAAGAAATTATTTACAAAAAGAAATAACTAAAAAAATTTATTTAAAAATTTAATTTATTATCAAAAAATACTTAGAAATGAAGGTTGTATAACCTAAAAAATAAAAATTATTAATTTAAAATATTAATCTAAAGATTCTGCCAATCAATGTTTTTTCAAGGTTTATTATGCACCGATACCGGGATTTCTCTGCAAAAATCATTAGTCCATCAATTTGAGCTATTTTTTCATTAATTGAAAAAAAATTGTCATTAGATGGCTCTTTTAGTAGACAAGTCTTTTTTCCATCAATTCTAATTTGATTATAATTAAAATTTCCATATCTAGCCAATCATGGCTATCAATTTCAAGACTTCCTTCGTTTTTCAATACAAGAATTTTTTTAGGTATCATTTTAACAACCAACTGCAAATTTCT
>JAHFBZ010000101.1 GCA_023249725.1 Methanobacteriaceae archaeon | reverse complement strand
TGTTAGCCAAACCAACCATTCTTCATAGGCCATGTTGGGATACGACATATCAGCATTGGGATGCATAAACCGGCACAAAGTTAAGGTTTTTATATGGGGTGCAAAGTTTTTTAGAGTAGATAAACCCTGTGAACCGATATAATAAGGGACTCCAATGAAACATACCAGGTCATAGTTTCCCTTACCATCAAATCCTTTCCATTCAGGATTTTTTAGATTATTTATTAATTCTACTACTCCCATGACTCTGGTCTTGTAATTCATTTTGGATAAGGTTAAACTAGAACCTCCTGTAGCCACCACAGTAATGTTTCTTTTTTTAGCTATTTCTAAACTTTTTTCAGCTATTTCTTCCGGAATATTATTCAACAACGATCCCATGACAAAAAGGGGATTTTTTGATTGTTTAATTGTTAAAGCTGCCATTTCTGGCGGCCAAACACTTGCCGGATTTGCACATACCAATGCTGAATTCCATGCGGACATTATACCACCATTAATTAATTATGTAGGATGTCTTATGTAGGATGTGTATTAATCATATATATAACGATTAATAATGACAAACTACATATATAATGATTAATAATGATGGTATATAAAGGTGATGATATGGTTCAAAGCCAACAAGAAGAAGTCAATGGACTATCAATTAAAAACTTTAATATGGATTTTGATAAAATAGATTCATATTTAGATCAAAAGGCTAATTATACTCATTTAGATAAAAAAATTAGCTTAAACTATCCATTACTTAGAGAATGGGATTTTAAATTACTTTCTAATTTTAAGCCATTTTATGCACCTCTGTGTGATATGTGCTGTCTATGTACTTATGGAAAGTGTGATCTCTCAGGTAATAAGAAAGGAGCATGTGGAATAAACCTGGAAAAACAGCAGTCTAGAATGGTACTAATGACCAGTACCATTGGTGCTTCAACCCATTCAGCTCATGCTAGACATTTAGTGGATGACCTGCTGGAAAAGAATCCAGAATTAGAATTAAAATATGACAGTTCAATTGAGGTAATAACTCCCATTATAACTACATTAACCGGAATAACCCCTAAAAATGCCAGGGACTTAGATATAATCATGTCCTGTGTAGAAAAAGAACTCACCAATCTAATGGCATCCACCCATACTGGTCAGGAAGGAGACTATTTAGAATTTGAATCAAAAGCACTTCATGCCGGAATGATTGATACGCTATCCTTAGAAGTAGCAGAGTTAGCACAAATAAATCAATATGACTTAAGTAAAGGTGAAGCAGACGTTTCCATGATAGAAATTGGAATGGGTGTAGCTGACCGTGATAAACCAGTTATTTTATGTATAGGGCATAATATAGCTCCCAGTAGTGAAATTATTGACTATGCCGAAGAAATGGACCTAATTGATGACCTGGAAATTTGTGGACTTTGTTGTAGTGCTCTGGAAATGGGAAGGAAATCCTCAAAATCAAAAATCATAGGACCCATATCCCGGCAACTGATGTATATAAAATCAGGAATACCCGATTTGGTGGTCCTGGACGAGCAATGTATCCGGGCAGATATTTTTGAACTCTGTGCTGAGAAGAACATTCCAATAATCACCACCAGCGACAAATGTTCATTAGGACTTCCTGATAAAACCAAAGAAACCCATTACAAAATTGTTAATGAAATACTGGATGGAAAAATACCCGGTGCTCTAATAAGAGATAGTCAAAAAGTCGGAAAGACTGCTGTTGCACTGGCAACGAAGATCAAAGAAAAAAATTTTCTCCAAATTCGATTAAATAATTTAACCCAAAATGAAGTGGCTATCAATAAAACTGCAGATGAATGTAATAGTTGTAGGACTTGTGATACATCATGTCTTGAAGTTAAAGAAAATAGTAGTTCCAAAACTTTCATCTCCGAAGCTGAAAACGATATGTTACCTTACATTGAAATTTGTAATCTTTGTGGACAATGTAACCGGTCATGTTCTGCTATGTTACCTATCAAAGAAGCATTTGAAGAAGCTAAAGATGGGGATATTTCTCTCATGTCCAGTTTCTATGGTAAATGTGTGGGATGTGGTAAATGCATGGAGGCTTGTGATAAAAACATACCTCTGATTGATATTATAAGAATAGCTTCCCAGGAAAAAATAGATGCAGAGAAGTTTTCCATGCGGACTGGAAGGGGTCCAATTCAGGATATTGAAATAAGAAAAGTAGGGGCACCTATAGTATTTGGTGACATACCCGGAGTTATAGCACTTGCTGGATGCTCTAACTATGCTAATGGTGAAATAGAAGTCCATAAAATAGCAGAAGAATTTTTGAAAAGAGGTTACATAGTTTTAGCAGCAGGATGTGCCGCTATGGATATTTCACTTCAAAAAGACGAAGATGGTAAAACATTATATGAAAAATACAGTGGTAATTTTGATAGAGGAGGACTGGTTAATTTAGGGCCATGTGTGGCAAATGCCCATGCCATTGGTAGTGCCATAAAAATTGCTAACATTTTCGCAAAAGTACCTCTGGAAAACAATTTTACAGAAATTGCAGATTACATTCTGAACAGAATAGGTGTTTGTGTAATTGCCTGGGGTGCCATGTCTCAAAAAGCTTTTGCCATAGCAACCGGTGCCAACCGCTGGGGAATACCCGCAGTTCTCGGCCCCCATGCATCAAAATATAAGAGATTATATTTAGGAAATGATCAGGAATTAAGAAAAATTAAAGATAAAAGAAACGGGACAGAAGTAATGTGTGAACCGGCCCCCTTGCATCTAGCATATTCTGCTGAAAGTCTTAATGAATCTATGATTATGGCTGCAAAATTATGTATTAGACCTAATGACACCCCCCGGGGAAGAATGATTAAATTGAACAATTACGTAGATATCTACAAAAAATTCTATGGTTGCCTGCCTCCAGACATTCATCATTATGTTAGAAATGAGAAAGAAATTCCATATCAAGAAAAAGAAGAGATTATGGAAATACTTTCAGAAAATAACTGGGAGCCCAGAAAACCCCCAAAAGAACCTTCAATTTTATGAGTCTGAGAATTTAATTACTTGAACCACCTCTTAATTCTCAGACTTCATAATTTTTTAAATATTAATTAAAGAATTATTGGTTAATAAAGACTAAAATGAATTCAAATTTAAAATAATAAAATTTAATTATAACAATTAGGTGATAAAATGAGCCCATTTATAACAATAAAAAACCCACTAAAATGTTATAAATGTAATTTATGCCTGAAAAAATGTAAAGAAATACATGGAAGTAGTAGAATCAAAAAAATTGATGGAATACCCGTCTTTTGTAAGCAATGCAAGGATGCACCCTGTGAAAAAGTATGCAAAGTAAATGCCATCACTCTTAAAAATAACGTGCCGGTCGTTAATGATGAGCTCTGTGTGGGATGTAATATGTGTGTAGAAGTTTGTCCAGAAAAGTCAATTTTTATCAAGGATATAACTGCTCATAAATGTACACTTTGTATGGATTCCCAACAAATTACACCAGCCTGCATAGCGGCATGTCCTGATAAAATACTGGTGGTTAAATGTGAAGAAGACCATGAATAGTCATTAATTAAATTTATTATATGATGAAATAGTTTTAAATAAAATTATTTTTAATAATATTTTATTTAATACTAGTTTCTTTCACACCATTCTTTTAAAGCCTCCATACTTGCTTTTTTAATGGCCCCTTTTTCATAATTATGTTTTTTATATGCTTTTTCTTTGAATTCATCCATTAAATCAATGGGAATTCTCACATTCAATGTTTTCTGATTTGGCATAACACACCTCACCTAAATAAATTTAAGCTTCCATACTATTTAACTTTTAATGTTGCTATATAGCAACATAGTTACATAACAAACATTATATATAAGTAAATTATAATAATTAATCATTAACAATATAATTAATTAACAATATAATTCCTTAAAAGTAAAAATAAATCTCTGTAAGGTTTTTTTGGAATTAATTAAGCATATAGGAGAATTAAAGATGGGTAGCGTTAAAGATTTAAAAATTATAAAGAATCCAAGTTTTGAAACCCCCGGTGAGGGTTTATTCACTTTCTCTGATAGATACTCAATTTTTGATTGGGGAGGAATGCCAGATCATATAGATAACAAGGGTGAATCAATTGCACTCCTAGGTGCATATTTCTTTGAAAAATTGGACGAATTAGGAGTTCCAAATCATTATATGAGTCTAATGGAAGAGAGAAATGCAAAAAATCTTTCAGAATTAAAAAATCCGTCAAAAGTAATGAAAGTCCAGCTTTTAAGGGTTATCAATCCAAAAATGGAGGATGGTGAATATGATTACTCCATATATTCCCATAATATAAAAGGAAATTTTTTAATACCCCTGGAAATCATTTATAGAAACACTTTACCAAAAGGCAGCAGTGTTTTCAAACGTTTGAATGATTGTGAAATAATTCCAGAAGATTTAGGATTAAAAAGTCCCCCAGTTCCCAATCAGAAGTTAAAAAAACCAATTATAGATTTTTCAACTAAATTAGAAGTCACTGATAGATATTTAAGACCTAATGAAGCTCAAGAAATAGCATGTGTGAATGATGAGGAGCTTGATGAATTAAAAGAAAGTACGATTATGATTAATAAGATGATATCTCGGGAATTTTCAAAAATCGGCCTGAAGAATGAAGATGGGAAAATAGAATTTGGTTATGGTCCGCAACGTCAATTAATGGTAGTTGATGTGTTGGGAACTTTAGATGAATGCCGTTTTACATTTAATGACCTACCAGTTAGTAAAGAAATCACAAGGATTTACTATCGGGATACTGCTTGGCAGTGTGCTACTGAAGAAGCGAAAAAAAAAGATAGAGTAAATTGGAAAGATAATTGCACCCTACAGCCGGAACCTCTCCCTCCAAAATTGAAGTATTTGATTTCACAGGTTTATTGTTCATGTACCAATGAAATAACAGGAAATGAATGGTTCAAAGATGTAATGTCCTTGAAAGAGATTTTAAAAGATATTAAAGGGGAGCTACCTTTTGACAAATAGATTTGCCGTATGTCTTAACTGCATGGATGGTAGAGTACATTTACCAGTAATTCAATGGATCAAAGAAAATTATGAAGTTGACTATGTTGATTTAATAACCGAACCCGGGATGGACGGAGTATTGGCAGATTTAAATTTAGATATTAAGAATATAGTAACAAAATTAGAAATCTCTGTAGATAAACACGGATCTCAGTATATTTTTATTGGTGGACATTACGATTGTTTAGGCCACCCGGTAGATAATGAAACCCATAAAAAAGATGTTATGGTAGCTGTAGAGAGAATTAAGAAATTAAAAGGTTCCTGTAAAATAATAGGGTTATGGATTTCTGAGAAATTTTCAGTGAAAAAGATTATTGAAATGTGAGGAGGATTAATTAATGAAAATACCACGATGCATGAGTACTCAACATCCGGATAATGTGAATCCACCCTTTTTTTCAACAGAGCCTGAAATGGGTGGTGAAGATGAGATAACGGAAGCATATTATGTCTTTTCTCATTTAGGCTGCAACGAACAAATGTGGGATTGTGAAGGTAAAGAAGTAGATAGTTATGTGATTAAAAAATTACTTACCAAATATGGATCATTTTTTAATGAAAGAATTTTAGGTAAAGATGATTTTATAACCTTGAGAGTTCCCAACCCTACAGTTGAAAAGGCAGAAGCCAAGATTTTGCTGGAAACCCTGGAAAGTATACCTCGTTCATTTGACGCCGCTAAACTATTTTACGGAAAAGATAATGTGCCAGTATTTGAGGTAATTTTACCCATGACTGCTTCTTCAGACTGCCTTGACAGAATTTACCGATATTACCACGATTTTGTTGTGGGTAAACAAACCAAACCATTCAAAAAAGGAGATATAACTATAGCCGAATGGATTGGTGAATTTAAACCTGAAAAAATTAATGTAATTCCGCTCTTTGAAGATATGGAAAACATGCTTAATGCCCATAATATGACTCGGGATTATTTAAAAGATAAGTCTGTAGATTATCAAAGAGTTTTCTTAGCAAGATCAGACCCTGCCATGAACTATGGGTTTATAAGTGCACTTATTTTAAATAAAATAGCATTACAAAGACTGGTAAAATTAGAAACAGAAATTGGTGTGAAAATATACCCTATCATTGGTATAGGTTCAGCACCCTTCCGGGGTAATTTAAGACCTCAAACTGTAGAGAGAATTTCAAAAGAATATCCCAACGCACATACATTTACCATTCAATCTTCATTTAAATATGATAATCCTCCGGAAGAGGTCATGTCAGCTATTAAAATATTAAATGAAAGAAAAACTACTATTCCTGCAGAAATTGACGAGAAAAGATGTATGGAGATAATGGAAAAGTATAGTAACGAATATCAAAGACAAATACTTTTAATTGCCCCGGTAATTAATCAAATTGCTAAATATATTCCAAGCAGGAGAAAAAGAAAGTTACATATTGGTCTTTTTGGTTATGCACGTAATATTGGAGGGATTTCATTGCCCAGAGTCATAACATTTACCTGTGCCCTTTATTCTTTAGGATTACCTCCAGAGATTTTAGGAATCAATGCCCTAAATGATGGCGACTTATCATTCATTGAAAGCGTTTATTTAAATTTTAAGGATGATTTAAGAGATGCCCTTCAATTTTTTAACCCCGACACTGAATTCTTACCAGAATCCATTAGAAAAAATAATTTAATAGAAAATTTAAGTGAAAATATTCAAATAAATGAAAATCATAAAGAGTTAACCGATAGTATCATGTCTTCTTTGAAAGCAAACAAAACCGAAAATTTAAGTGAAAATATATTAAGAGCCGCGAATTTAAGAGGATTCCTGGGATAAATTAATTTTTTTTTTTTGAAAAACTCACATATATTCTTTTTCAAACATTATTTAATGAGTAATATTTAATTTAAAATATATTAAAAATATTTCTAATAAATAATTAATAAATAATTAGGGTTCTAGATTTTTTAAGTTTCTGAAAGCTTTTGTAGGGCTGTTTTTGTGTTGTAGCCTAGTGTGGTGATGATTCCTGCTAAAAATACAGTTAGTATGATGGTTTTAGATACTGAT
>JAHFBZ010000100.1 GCA_023249725.1 Methanobacteriaceae archaeon | reverse complement strand
GAACAAATAAAAAAGAAATACAAAACTATACTCGGAATACTCACCTACCTACACCACAAAATGAAAAACTGGACACAAAAACATATAAAAAAATAACAACACCCACAAACTTTACAAACCCCCAATATAAAAAAATATATCTATATTAATGTTTTCGGACAGTATTATTAACTTTTTCGACCATTATATCTAACCATTAGCAATGAATCTTAATTTATCTTCACACATCTTGGAACCTTTTCCTCCTAAAATCTCTTCGATAACTATAAAGCACATAATGATCACTCCTTTTTAGTTAAATTAAAAAAAAAGATATATTCTTATTCCATATCTGGAATAGTTTTTGAATACCTGAAAATCTTGTTGATACATAGATTACAGATTTTTCGTTCCCCACTTGTCATTTTAGTACGAATTCTGAACTTATGGCCACATATAACACAAGTTCCTATTACAAGCAGTGGTTTGATTCTCCTTTCCTGTATTTCGTAAGCCCACGGAATGCTACAGAACGTAAGAGATGCTAGCAACCCGTTGATGTCTCCCAAAATATAACCAACACTGCAAACAATGCCAGTTAACCCCAGCATAATCTGTCAAATCTAATTTTTTAAGTTCCTTCCATAAAATTTCCTTTTTGTCATTTATTTTTCTCCTAAAATTACTTTAATACATTTTTCTGGGTTTTTTTATGCTTTATTAAACTATTGACATTAATAAATCATTCTTATAACTTCCTTACATTTTATATCTACAAACTCAAAAAAAATAATAGAATTATATAAATAAAGAGGTACATTTCAAGTGTAACTATGAAGATTTACCAAATCTCTAATGAGAAAGTCTTTAAAGAAATGGGGACTTCAAAGGATGGTTTGTATTAATAGGGATTTTAAAAATTCCACTGTACATAAAGGTAATGCATATACTCGTTATTGACTTAGGAACCTAGAAAACGCCATAAACACCATAAAAAATTAATAAAAAACAATAAAAATTGAAAAGTATCCATAAATCAAGAATTTAGATAAATATCTGTAAAAAATAGAAATACTTGATTTTAAAAGATTGTTTAATGTTTATTTTTTTGAATCTGATTTATTTTATCTTTTAAAATCCTATGTAGATGTTCAGCACCTATAATTTCATCTTCTTCTAATTTCCAATGGGAGGGATACATAATAAATGGTTTGGATTGTCCTCCACCTAAACCTCCGTGACTTCCAATTAACTCTTCAAAAGCAGCTACTTCTTCATTTTCAGGATCATAAAAGCTGTTTACCCAGATATCAGGAGCATATTCGAATTCATCACTTCGCAATAGGTGTTTAGCTGAACTCGCACCGAAATTTGCCAGTGGATTCTTGCCTTCCACTTTGTCTTGATTTAAATAATAAATTCCTTCTTTTCCAATGGCTAATGGACCTAATTCGCGGGATTGGACCATTATAAATCCTATCCCATTGTGCTGCACCAATCCGGGGATTAAATCTGGAAATATTCTAGTTATATCTTCATAAGTCAGTCTTTCTTCCCATTTAGTTAGATAAATTAGGCCTAAATTTCCAGAAGCTAGTACAATAACTTCTGCTTCTTCAGCAGTCGTAGGTGATTGATTTTGAGAGACTTCATAATTTTGAATATATTCTAAAACCTTCCCTTTACCCAGAGGACTATTTTTAATATTCTCCAGAGTATTGTCCACGGCACCCCTACTTTTATCAGTTGCATAATCCTTTTTATCTCTCACATATTTTTTTCCAGTCTCTAATGGCGATGTAAATGCTTGAGAAAAGTGGTCTTCATTGGAGGAGAGTTCACTGTAAATATTAATTTCTAAGGGGAGTAATTTTCTCACTAAATCTTCTAAACTCATATTATATCTTTGTTTAAATGTGGCACCATTGGTCTGACCGTGATCAGACTGAATCACGAAATAATAGTGCCTTTTAGTATATCTGGCAGCATTCTCCAGCCTTTTAAACTGCCGGTCCAAACCTTTAAGGGCATAAAATGCATCAAAATCTCTCACTCCTGAATGATGAGCAATTTCATCGTATCCTAAGTATGTGGAATAAGCCACATCAATATCTGAAGCTAACATATCACCAATAAGTGTCTGGGTAGTTATTTCTCTTAATAAAACATTCGCACCTGCTCTTACGAAGGCATAGATGAATCCTCTTCTTAAGCGGGGATTAATATCTTTAATCCAGTGAACCAACTGAGAACCAATTTCTAAGAAGGCATCAAAGAAGAATAAAATAACAATACGGGCGAAATTAGACGGACTAGAATAAAAATAATACCAGGTCGAATTGTAGAATTTTTTAAGATTTTTTAACTTACTGTAAGTAAATATAACGTCTTCTGCATCACCAGAAAATAAATTAGACCGACTGGCCCCGTTATATGCCATGAGACCTTTACCATTGGAAATACGTTTTTCTATGATGTTTGCATCAGAAAGGCCGGTAGAAACCATTATTCTATTATTATTTGCTTTTTCAACCCAGCGAAATGCTGGAAGGTTATTATTATTTCCATGTAATATTCCGGCCTGACTGGCTCCGGTTTGGCTGGAGAGATTTGTTTCCCAAGGGATAATTTTATGAATTCCCTTTTCTATCCATCTGGCCAGGGTGGGCATGTGCCCTAGTTCAATAGCTTCTTTTAAAATTTCTTCAGAAAGACCATCAATTTCTAAAAAAAGAACTCCTGGATAATTTTTAGGATTTTTGGATTTATTTTTTATATTTCTTCTCAAAACAGCCCTATAATAAGAAGTATCATCATCTAAAGTTATGATTGCAGATAGAATAGTGGTAATAAATGCCATTCCTAAAGGAGTAAGAATTAAGGCCCATCCTTCGATGGTGATTCCAGGAACAATATTACTTATTAACCATATTAAAATTCCATTAATTACGAGTGAGCCAATTCCTATAGTATAAACTAGGAATGGAAGAAAAATCCTCGATAGAATTGGCCAGAAAAGTGCATTTATAATTCCTAAAATACCTACCACTGCTGCTGCAGTAACCCAGTTATCTATGCTAAGGCCAACTGATAGGTGAGCTATTAAAATAAACCCTAAAACTTCTCCTATCCATAGAATAATGGTACGAACTAAAAAGCTGACTAAAGATGGCCTTTTTGGATCATAATAACTTTTAAAAGATTTCTTGCCCTCGGAGGAGTGGCGTTCAGTGGTCTGCCCATTTTTAATTTTATTCTTGTCTGACTTGTTCATCATCTACCTCGGGACTTTTAAGATGAAAAATAGTTATTTCAGGGGGGCAGTTAATTCTAAACCAGAAAACATTGGTTCCTAATCCTCTGCTGGTGTACTGGATCATATCTCCTACTTGGTACTTCCCTAATGGGTATTTAATAAAATGAGGGCCTCTAATCATAGTTCCCAGCCCAGGAATAACGAATTGACCTCCATGGGAGTGTCCTGAAATTTGAAGGTCAAATCGCCCAGTTATGGAACTCACATCTGCAAAATCCGGCTCATGGGCTAATAATATGGCTGGTCCTTCGGAAGGAATCTTTTCCATAACCAGATCAAGACGATGCTTGCCTAGCATGACACTATCTACTCCAGCAAGGTGTAAAACTGCATTATTATCAGCTGATGCTCTTTTCAAGGTGAAAACATCGTTACTGACATCAGTTATATCACAATTTTGTAGAATGTTTCTTATTCTATCTGCACCAAGCCAATGGTCGTGATTACCTAAGACCGCCATAGAAATATCTTTGGGATTTAGAAGTTTTAATAGCCTTTCGAGGGGTTTTTCGACTTCATTGAGGATATAGGAGACAAAATCACCCGTTATAGTTATCATATCTGGATTTTGATTATTTACTAGTTCCACAATTCCTTCTAAATGGTGGGGGGTTATCCACTGGCCAAGGTGAATATCTGAAAGATTAACAATGCGATAATCATGAAATAAAGGATCTAAATCTGGAATTATAACTTCAACAGGAATTAATTCAAAATCTGAGGCCTTAAACTCAGAATTACCGACTTTCCCACGATATCTGGTCATGGCGCGCTGTATTTTTTGCATAAATTCCAATGCTCTAGGTGTTTTTTCTTTCATATAATCAAAACACATTTTTAATTAATTGCATTTAGGTATCCTTTAATTTCAAATCTAAATGTTTATTAATTCTTTTTAATTGATAAATTATCTTTAATAATTTAATCAAAATTTTTTCAATTTATTTATATGTTTTAAAGAATATAGATATTTTGTTATAAAAATTCGATTATCGGGGGTTAAACATGAGAACTTTATTTGGTATTTCAACAATATTTTTGATGGTGGGCCTTTTAGTGGCTCTCGGATGTGCTTTTGCTGCTGAATTTTCTACTAGTGATAATTCTGCTTCTGATTTTAAATTATCTGCTTCTTCTGAGAAGATTAGTCCTGAAGTTAGAGGTGGTGGAAGTCGTGGTGGCTCCAGTTCATCAAGTAGCTCAAAAGCGGTCAAGAAAGCTGACGGGGATGACGATGATGGTACGGATGATGGCACAGACTCAGGATTTCCATGGTGGATTATTCTACTTATAATAGTCATTATACTTCTAGCAGTGGCAGCGGTTGTATGGTTTGCATTTTTAAAGAAATAGGAGTCAAATAACTCTTATTTTTTATATTTATACAATTTTATTAATTTAAAATAATTAAAAGGTAGTTTTATGGTTGTAATACTACAAATTATCAAGAAAAATTTTCCTAAAGTTATTAAATTACCCGTAACTAAAATTTTAACCCTGGTTCTGGCAGTTGTTGCCTATGGTACTATTGGATTTCATTTAATAGAGGGGGCATCATGGACAGAATCTCTTTACTGGACTTTTGTTACCATAGGTACGGTGGGATATGGTGATTTTAGTCCAAATACGGCTTTAGGAATGTATTTTACTATTACAGTAATTATATTTGGAATAGGAACTTTTGCTCTGGCGGTGGAGACTTTATTGGAGTTCCTGGTTAAAAGACAGCAATTGAGATTAATGGGGCTTGTTAATGTGGAAAGATCAAATCATGTGGTAATTTGTGGCTGGACCGAAAGTACCATGGAATGCATAAAAGAGATTGGAAAAGATTTCGAAGTATTTGTCATAGATGAAGATGAAGATGTACGAAAAAAAGTTCTTAAAAATAAAGCTAATTTTGTGCACGGAGATCCAACCAGAATGAAGGATCTGGAAAAGGCCAATGTAAAAGGAGCTAAATCCATAATAGTTGATATGGAATCCGATTCTCATACTATTCACTGTATTCTGGGAATAAGAAAACTGGATAAAGAGGTTAGAATTATTGCCGAAGCTCAGCGATATGAGAACATTGAACAGATAAAACTGGCCGGGGCCAGCCAAGTCATTTCTCCATTTGTAATTTCGGGCCGTTTAATGTATAAAAGTATTCAGGATGGATACGAGGCCATGTTTGTTCAGGAAGTCCTAGCAGAGCACAGTAATAGAGAAATGAAAGAAATTGAAGTACATTTTAACTGTTCATTAATTGGTCAAACTCTCCTAGAAGCCGATATTCACGAAAAAACAGGTGTGGTTGTATTAGGGGTTGGCGAAGAAGGAAATCTTATTATCGACCCTCCTAGAGAATTTATAATTAAAGAAGGAGACATAATTTTAGGGGTGGGCAAACCCGAAGAATTTACAAAACTGGAAACATGTCTCCGGACATGATTTCACCTTATTCTTTAAAAATCAAATATTTTTAAATTATTTTATTTAATAGCCGCTCAAATTAATCATTATTATTTATATTATTTATTCTTTAATTTATCCATTATCTTCTTAAAATCAACATTAATCTTTTTTATTGGCTTAATAATCAGACTTCCATTAATATTTTCAGTTTTAAATACAAATGGTATGATATTAACTCCCTTTTCTTGAGCTTCTTGCAGTGCACTAGAAAAATCAGGATCAGTATCATTGTTTGGAGAAAATACTTTCGCATCTTCTTTGAGAATTAAAAATAGGACTGAAGATTCAAATCCTTTATCTAGGGAGTATATAAGTTCTCCCACATGCTTTTTCCCTCGAATAGTGGGTGCATCTGGAAAACGGGCCCATTCATCTTCAACTAAGGTACATCCTTTCACTTCCACCAACATTTTTTTCAAATCAGGCATGGAATCATCATTAGGTTTTAATAAAAAGTCTAAACGACTCTTTCCAAAGGCGTACTCTCTTCTTTCAATAGAAAATCCTTTGAATTCATCAACCAGCCCAGATTCAATTAACTCTGCAGCTAGATCGCTGTGGAATCCAGAATTTATTAAAACCCATAAATTATCTTTAAAAACACCTATAACATCAAATTTAGTTTTTCTTTTGGGGTTATCTACCGCTTTTCTAAGAATTAATTTAGCTCCGGGATAAAGAAGCTCTTTCAATCGCCCAGGGTCTCTAAGATGAGCCATTTTAGGATCAGCATCTTTAGAATCTCTACGGTCTTGGAAAAGGACAGTAAATCTATTGGGTCTCTCCAAAAATATTCCTTCAATTAATTCTTTTATTTGCATGAATGGGTTTCCTAATTAATTTAGTGTATTTAGGCCTAAATTATTCTACTTAATCATTATAAACTATTAATTGTAAATAATATATTAATTATAGAAATTAAAATCATCTAAAACTATTATAAAGTCCTTGGCCTTTTTTTCAGTAATATTAAATGCCTCATAACGGTAAGTTTCATAAACAATGATTGGTGTGCCGTTTTTTATCAGTGGCTCACTTATATATGGGGCACTGGTAGGTTCATTAGATCGAGGAGGTATGTAATAGCTTAAACCTGGCAAATTTTTAACCAGAAAATGTGCGACCAACAATGATTCATTATTGGGAATAGCAGTGAAAACAAAAGTCTTTTTTTCATATTTTCCCTGGTTGGAATGCACATCCACTACCATATCAAACTTATTTTTCTCTATATCACTTACTGCATATTTATAAGCCAATAATTGTCCATAATAACGGTTTTTATTGTAATCATTACTGGCATTTACCTGGACTTTATAAATATAGTAACAGTACTTTAAATTGTTCTGATTTTTTAAAATAGAATTATAAATGGCCTTATGTGATTCTTCTTCTGCTGGGTGAACACCTATTATGTAGGCAATTTTAATTGGGGAGCTTTTATTTCCAAATGCCCCAAATTTTATTACTTTTCCAGCGGGACACGTCCAATTGG
>JAHFBZ010000002.1:18183-93146 GCA_023249725.1 Methanobacteriaceae archaeon | reverse complement strand
CCAGGTAAAATAATAGCTCGCAGTGAAAAAAGAACTCCTCTTTTTGAAGGAGACCCTACTGAAGAGTCTATAAAACAGGGCTGGGTAAAGAAATTCCCTGGAAGGGGTCAATGGACCTATGCACCACCCATGGTAGCTTTACAGCGAGCTTTGGAAGAAATTTTGCTGGAAAACATTGTAATTCCTTTAGGCTTTGAGGAATATTTGTTTCCAAAACTGATTCCTATTCCAATAATGCACAAAATGAGATATCTAGAAGGGCTTCCTGAAGGAATGTATTATTGCAGTGCCCCCAAAAGAGACCCAGCGACTTTTGAAAAGTTTAAAAATGAATTAATAATCAACAAAGAAGTTCCTATTGACTTATTAAAAGAAGGGCTTAAAGATCCAGGTTATGTAATTGCTCCGGCCCAATGCGAACCATTTTACGAATTCTTAAGTCACGAAGTGGTAAATGAACAAGAACTACCTATTAAAGCCTATGATAAAAGTGGATGGACCTACCGGTGGGAAGCAGGCGGAGCAAAAGGCCTGGATAGAGTCCATGAGTTCCAAAGAACTGAACTAGTATGGTTAGGGACACCAGAGCAGACCAATGAAATAAGAGATCAAACCCTAGAATTATCCCATCAAATAGCAGATAAAATGGAACTGGAATGGTACACCGAAATCGGAGACGATCCATTTTATTTAGAAGGTCGTAAAGTGGAAGAAAGAGGAATAGAATTTCCAGACGTACCTAAATATGAAATGAGGCTGAGTTTGCCGGGTCAGGATAAAGGAGTTGCTGTTGTATCTGCCAATGTCCATGGAACCCACTTTATAGAAGGATTTTCTATTAAAGAAGCTCGAAATCAAAGAATATGGACTGGATGTACTGGTATTGGACTATCCCGCTGGGTCTTCGGATTCCTGGCTCAGAAAGGATTTGACACCGCACAGTGGCCAGAACTGGTTAGGGAAAAAGTGGAAATGGTTAAGGTTCCTAAGATGGTTACCTGGCCTTAAATTTCACCTTTTTATTATCACTAACATCATAAATTTCATTATTTTAATGATAAAAATTTAAATATTTTAGACTGACATGATCTCTGAAAACTAAATTATATCCATGAAAGGTTCAATTAATTCCTAAAAATAAGATTTAAGATTTCAAATTCATCAGGTGAAAAAAATGAACTGTGAAAATCATCCAGATAGAGAAGGTGTGGCCGCATGTGTAAGTTGTGGTAAAGTCATTTGTGGAGAATGTCGTCTAAAATTGGCTGGTAAAAACTACTGTCAGGAATGTGCAGATGAGCTGGTTACTGGAAAGCAAGAGTATAATGAAGAGCCAGAACAAGCAATTAAAGAAACCTATATGAAACGTGAAGCAGAACGTGACAAACCTGAAAACGAACCATATGAACGAAAATATACCCGAGGAATGCCCCAGCCAAGAAAGGAAGAAACACCTAAAAAAAGCAATACATTTTTATTGTTCTGTGTGGCTTTCTTAGTAGTTCTGATAATTGTAGGAGTTATTTTATATGCAGCATATATAATTTATCTTGCACCGCAATATGGAGATGTTAATAGTCTAATTAATCAGATTTTAAACAACCCTCGGGGTGTTATTAACTCTTTAGGATTTTAATTAATCCAGGCATTATTTTAAAATATTTTAAAATATTTTTTAATTATCTTTAAAAATAAATTCTTAATTTTTTGAAGTGCTAAAATGTCTAAAAAAGATCAATGTGATTTTGAAATAGATTCTAGACCTTTAAAAATATATTCCGTTCCATTATGCCATAACTTGCCAGATAGGACCATTTATTTTAAAAATAAGCCACTTCCCCTATGTGCACGATGCACTGGGACTTTATTAGGAGTTTTCACTTTACCTATTTTTCACTGGGAAATCATAGGCCCATCATTAATAGCCATATTTGTTTTAGGCCTTCCTGCATTAGTAGATGGAATTACACAATTTGTAGGGTGGAGAGAAAGCAATAATAAGTTGAGATTGATTACTGGTTTTCTTTTAGGAATGAGTATTGCTTGTTTAATAGTAATAATGGGGCAACTTTTGGTTAATGTTATTTTAAACAGTTAAAAAAAAAAAATAGATACAAAATAATTTAATTGATTTTGAAAATTAATCATTAAGTAATTTATTAAAATAAAAAAAAAAGTAGAGAAATTATTCTTCTTTCTCTTTTTTGGTTTCAGAAGCATCTAAAACTTCTGGAATTTCTTCAGCTACTTCTTCAATAACCTCTTCAATGGCTTCTTCAATAACCTCTTCGGCCACTTCTTCAGCAGCTTCCTCTTCAGCTTTCTTTTCAAAGACGTCAGTGAACTCTACTTTTTCTACACCTTCAATGTTTTCCCAGATATCTCTGGAAATCCTGAATCGTGCGAAAGTAATGTCCATGTAAGGCTGGTTATCAAATTTAGCCACTTCATCCATGGAAATAACAACTTTTCCATCTTCAAAAGTGATTTCTGTCTTGGAAACATCCAGATTTGGGTTAGGATAATGGAGTTTGATCATACTTTTGACTTTTTCCAAATCATCAGTAGTGACTTCTATAACTTCCACATCATATTCTAAAGTTTTGCCGGCCAATTCGTGGTTGAAATCCACTCGTACTCGGCCACCAGAAATGTTTATTACTCGCCCATTGTGGTTTTCCACAGTGAGAGTCATACCCACATAGGGATTAACACCTTGCTTTTTGAATTCCTTCATAGGAACTAGCTGAATTAATTTAGCATCTCGCTCACCAAAAGCTTGTTCCGGAGGAAGTTCAACTGTTTTCTTGTCTCCTTCTTCCATTCCTGCTACAGATTCATCAAGGCCTTTTAGTAAGTGTCCTCCACCTACAATAACTGGTATTGGTCCATAGGCCTTTTTATCAACTTTAATTCCAGCTTCTTCAGCTACTTCTTCAATAGTAGTGTCAAAGACATCACCGGTCTCTTTGGTTCGTCCTGTAAATTCTAATTTTATAAAGTCTCCTTCTTTCACTGCCATATTTTTAGCCTCCTGTGAGGTATTCTATTTTTAAACTCTTGTAAAACGTGTTTATCTTTATAATCTAATACACGAATAAGAGAAGGGTAATTTTCTATATATTTAGAAATTGTTTCCTTATCTACTTTTGCCTCCAGAGAAGATAAAACCCTGCTTTTATGATGAGTACTGAAACCTTGAGAAATAGATTTGATAACTTCTTCTAAGCAATTATAAGGCCTTTTATCAATAATATCATCGACAGTGGTTTCATTTAATAAAGAGAGATTAAGTAACTCGTCTCTGGAAGATTCATTCACTGTTTCTAGTATTAATTCTTCACTTCTTATATTATGAAGTGGTGCATAACAACTTTCTATCTCTTCCCTTAAAACTTCAATGGTTTCTGGAGGAAGCATGTCTTTCACCATGCTCAGATCGTTATCAAGAACAGATTTTCTAATAAGCGTGCCACTAACACCTTCTATTCTTTTAACAAAAAAGAATTTATCCTTGAAGTAAAAGTCAACTTTTTTAAGTGATTTAGAAAGTGAAGCAATAACATAATTATCTTCCTTGAGTTTTCCTTCTAGCAATATTTCTTTAGTTTCCATATCCACGATTTTATATGGCTTAGGGGCCACACCATGACCCATAGTTATCCTTTCCATTATTAAATCAAATCCGGGGGTGGGTTTATATCCTCGAGGAATAAAATCGGTATCCAGGGCCTGGAACATCTTGGCCAGACACAAGGAGTACTGACCAGACCCCATTATTCCCATAGGTGGGCCTTCCACCACCATATCTGCCCCTACAGCTATAGCAGTACGGGCACGGGCCTGACGAGTCATTATGTAAGGTAAGCCCCGGCCACTTCGTTCCGTGGGGCCTGGGACCACAGCCACAAAAAGAGCGTCCTTAAAAGCTTTTTTTGCTTGTAACATACAATGAAGATGGCCCTTGTGTAAGGGAGAATATTCTGTAAAGTCTGCAATTATTTTAGGACCGTTTTTCATGTCTTTTTTAGAAGAATATCCTTTTTCAGGTTCTTCAAAGATTGGTTTTTGATTAGCTGCATCACTAAAAATAATTTTCCTATCTCTTTGCATTATTTTTTTGGCCAGTTCTTCTCTTTCAATCATGATATCTTAATTTTAGTTTATAGCTAAATAAATAATAATTGTTCTGTTTTAAAATAGAATAATAAACATAACTTATGATAGAAAGTTAAAACTAATAAATAATATGATTATTAGTTCATGAATCTAAAGCCAGGATTGATTGGTAAAATAAGTTATGAATTTCATTACATTATTTTAATTTATTGATTAATAATTTGAAGAAGATAATGGAACAATTACAATATTATTTGTCATAATTGCCAGGAAATCAATAGTGCTGGTAAAATATGAATATGGGTGTCAAGCATGATAGATCTATGTATCAAAAACTGTAAGATTTCAGCAGAAAACGATTTATGTTCAATCAATATAGAACAAGGCAAAATAATAGATATTACAAAAATTCCATTAAAGGCTGAAAAAACTATTGATGCTAAAGGAAATCTGGTTTTACCAGGATTAATTGATGTTCATGTTCATTTCAGAGATCCGGGGCTAACTTACAAAGAAGATTTTAAAAGTGGAAGTGAATCCGCGGCTAATGGAGGGTTTACTACTATTTTGGATATGCCCAATACAATTCCTCCCACCAATACCGTTAAAAATTTCCAAGAAAAACTTAAAATAGCTTCAAAAAAGAGCATTATCGATTTTGGACTGCATGCTGGAGTATCAGACTTAAAAGAGATAGAAAAGATTACAAATTTGAACCCCGCTTCCTTTAAAATATTCATGGATACAGTTAATAGTAGCTTTCTCAATGAGGCATTTAAAGCTATATCTGAACTTCAAAAAGTAGAAAATACAGATATTAATAAGGAAAATAACACTAAAAAACCAGTGATTACAATACATGCCGAAAATAAAGACATAGTAAATCATTGCACAGACCAAATAAAATCAAAAGAAGAAAATAATCCATCTGATTATGCTTTAGCACGACCATCTGTAGCTGAAGAAGTTGCGGTAGCTCAAGCCATAGCATTGGCCAATCATTATCAGACCAAGATCCATTTCTGCCATATTAGTACTGATAAATCTCTAAAGATGATAAAGAGCTCAAAATCATTCTTAAATAATATTTCATCCGAAATAACCCCCCAGCACTTGTTTTTAGATTCCTCTTCATTTAAAAAATTTGGTAATTTAACCAAAACCAATCCTCCACTTCGAGAATATTCTGAAAAAATCTCTTGGGAAAATTTGAGTAAAATAGATTTAATTGGAACAGATCACGCACCTCATTCCATAGAAGAAAAGAAAAAAGGGGTTTGGGATTCGTCACCGGGCATTCCCAACTTAGAAGTTGTTCTTAAATTACTTCTAACAAAATACCATGCCAAAAAAATTAGTTTAGATTCTATAAAACGACTTTTATGTGAAAATCCAGCTAAGATATTTAATTTGAAAAATAAAGGGTTTATTAAAATAGGTATGGATGCAGATCTAGTAATTATAGATCTCAAAAGAGAGGGAATTATAAATTCAGAAGAATTTTATAGTAAGGCCCATTACACTCCTTTTGAAGGAATGACATACAATGGCGCCCCTATAATGACTATTTGTAGAGGTAAACTAGTCATGGAAAATAATGATATGTACCAAAACCAAGGAATTCATGTCTACCCTTAATTTTACGCCTTAAAATAAAAAATATTCTATTCTATTGATTAAAATTTAAAAAAAACTATTTTAAAATAAAAATAGAATAAACGGATTTCCGTTTATAATATCATTTAGTTATTTTTTTTGTCTTTTTACTACTTATAAACCCGCCCATTATCATTAATATGGCCATTATTAATGCTGCAAATGGTAAACCTGTATGCTGCATTGGAACTGTGTTTTGATGACTATGGTGGGGGTGATAATGGCATTTAGGTCTCTTAATTAACACTGTAGCACTTGATACTTTAGAATCACCAGGCCTAATAATTGGATCATAAGTCTTGGATGAAACTCTAGCTACATTAATTTTTTTCCCAGAGCGAACTCCATAAAATGTTATGGTGAGTTTAGCTATTTTATGAGCTGGTAAAAGGTTTATATTCCAAATACCTGTTTTATGATTATATTTACCATAATTAGTAGTGTATGACACAAATCTAAGCCCTTTAGGAAGAACATCTTTCACTTTGACCCCAGTAGATGTGTCTGGACCCCAATTTTGGACTATAATTGTGAAGTATAGTTTTTTACCGAAGTAAGCTGACTTAGCACTAACTGTCTTTTTAATACCAAGATCTGCTGCAGCCGCCACATGTACCGTCGCATTATCAGAATCATTTTCAGGATATGGATCATACTCATTTTCAGAATACTTGGAAGCAATGTTTATAATTGCAGTATTGGATTTGACAACCTGTGCAGCAATATTAAGCCAAACATAAGATCCATTGTTAAGTGAACCAATATCCCAGATACCAGTATTGTGATTGTATGTTCCTTGTGTAGTGGTGTATGAAATGAATTTCAGACCTGCAGGTAGAATATCTTTTATACTAACACCAGTAGCCCCATTAGGACCATTATTAATTGTACAGATAGTGAAAACCACATTGCTCCAGTATTTTGGATTGGAAACATTTACTGATTTTATTACTGCAATATCTGCTGTTTTAATTTTAACTTCAGCCGTACTAGTATTGTTTTCAAGTATTGGGTCATAAGTTGATGAATTAATTATGGCCGTATTATTAAATGCTTGTGTTGCTGAAGATGACAATGCACCTCTTATTAAAATTTCAAAGACGTTGGCCCCATTATTATTTCTAACCACAATAGTAAATGTTATAGAATCAGTTCCTTGAGGAGCAGTATTACTAGCAGTTTTAGTTACACTTAAATTAGGTAATCTAACCACGATATTTTGAGTATTGCTACTTATAGTTCGGCTTTGATTGGTAGCATTAAGGAAATCTATATTGCCTATATTGCCTATGGTTCTATTACCCGTGTTCACAGCATCATTTCTTAAAACTACACTGAATAATAAGCTAATAGTTTCATTTAAACTATTAGGATTATTATTTGTAACATTACCCAGAGAAAATGTCAAAGGGCTAATAGTAGTCTCATTTATTGCTTGGAAATCAGTGATATTTAGAGAAGTAAAGTTAAATCCCGTGGCAGTAATATTACCACTACTTCTACTAATTAATGATCTTAACTGTATATAAGAGAGTCCATTGTTTAAAACATCCCTTATTGTTAGATTTTGAGTAACTCCGGCAGGTATAGTAATATTAAGTTGATAAGTCACAACTTCCCCTATAAAAATATTAGTTCCTGTTGAATCAATCTCAGAAGTGTTGAAAATACCTTTAGTGATTGATGGGGCTACAGTTCTAAGTAAAGTACTATTAGTAACCGTGTAATTCCTGTTTTCAGTCCGTGGAATTGTAGTAATATTTAATGAATCATAGGTTGCCGTGGCAGAGTTATTGTAAGATGAATTAGAGATTATATTATTCATCAATGTCACATTGAATGTGAAAATTGCATTCTGGCCATTGAGTAAAGTTCCATCAGTGTAAGTCACTATTCCAGATGACGAATTGTAATTAAATGAGAATCCCGAAGGTGTACTATTGGCAACAACAGTAGCCCAGTTAAATGCATTCCCATTTAATGAATCAGTAATTGTAATGTTATATGCTGGTGATAAACCATTGTTAGTTAAATTTAGCCTAACTGTGACAATTTGACCTCCAACAGCAGGGTTAGGAGTAATAGTTTTAATCAAGTTCAGTTGAGGTTGTAAAACATTAAAATTATAGTTAGTAGTTAATTGAGATCCTGGATTATTGTCCCAATTAAGATTCACCGTGTTTGTTTTGGAAAGAGCTGCACCAGTTATAGGATTAGAAGCTAAATTATTGAGCACCACAGTTTTAAGATTTATATAAAACGTGTTTGTAGAATTATTGTTATCTCCTAAAATTGTGCTATTTCCATTGAATAAGAAAGTTATATTATTTCCAACCACTGTGAAAGTTAGACTTCCTAAAGTTCCATTGAATCCAGAAAGATCTATTGTATAATTACCATCATATGCAAGTCCCGAAGGCAATATATCTGATATTCTTAGATTTTGAATTTGGCCTTCAGGTAGGGTGACTGTAATGCGGAATGTTCCCTGTTCACCAATGGTAAGGTTATTTCCAGATGTTCCAGGATCCGTACTATTTACTAAATTCTTAGAAATAGTAGGATCTGCGATAGTTACACTAGCCTGATCTTGGAATAAACTTTGATCTTGAACATAATTAGGTCCACCATCAGTTGAACCGTAATTAGTAATTTGAGCAGTATTATTAATTATCTGACGAGGATACACATTAGAAGCCACATCAACACTATAAGTGATTAAAACTGTGGAATTGCCTGGAATAATATTATTCAATATTAGACCCGTAGCGTTGGTTAAATTACCAGTGTAATTAAGAATAGAAGTCCCATTTCCATATGCCACACTTATTAAATTAAAATTAACAAATCCAGATAGAATATTATCTTTAATTATTGTATTATACGCATTGTAACTTCCTTGATTTCCAATGGTGATAACAAATGTTACTTTATCTCCAGCATCAGCCCCCGTAAGATTTCCATTAATAGGTAATATGCTTGGAAGTGGAGAAATAGTTCCGGCTCCAGTGGTATTCAAGATACCTTTAGTTATATTCAAAGCCGGTTCCTGAGTAATAAATGAAATTATAGAATTATCTGAAAAAGTAGCTCCAGGACTGTTCGCATACATGATATTCATTAAATTAGTCAAGTAAAGGCCATCCGCCATTGGGTTGTTAGTGGCATTGACTGTGAATAAGATATGGGCTATTCTAACATTTTGATCTGTACTATTTACCAGACCATAGCTAAATGAAAGAGTATTATCCAAAGCACCGATAGTTAATATAGGCACCCTTCCCAAAAAACTGCTTAAAGTATCATCACTAGCCAAACACCATTGTCCAACACCCGGCGGCGTGTCGCCTTGAGTACTATTTGTTAAAGAAACTTGAGTAGCATTAAAGAAAGGTATAGGCAAGAAATCATTAATAGTAAAGTTTTCCAAGTTAGTTGTGGGCACAACAACTCTTAAAGAGAAAGTCACTAAGTCACCCGGCTTTATAAAGTAAGTTAGATTAGTAGTATTCCCATTTATAGCATATAATTTCTTTTCAATAGTTGGGGCCACTATTGTAATTGAGGTCCCACTGCTCTCAGTAACATTATTAGGAGAATTAGTTAATCCCGCAGCAATATTTACTGCATTTGTAGTATCATCATTAGATGTTAAGAAAGGGTTACCCCCATGAAAGTTAGCTGGATCTTCGAAAGCTATATCAATTAGAGACCTGAAAAATATACTTCCCGTGGTGGCCCCTAAATTAATGGAACGGTTATTGTAAAGTCCTCCAGTTAATATGCCAGATAATCCAGAATCTATCATCTGTTGAGAAACATTGAATACTATGGTCCATGTCCTGTAGCATTATTGTGAGTAACAATATAATTACTTGAATTAAATGTAATGTTATTAGTTGTCCCATTGGTATTGATAATTAAGTAAGGGATGAATGATGATAGGAAGCTTTGACCATCACCTATTATATCAGTAATTATTATATCCTTAAATTGGAAATAGTCAGATACTTGAAATGCAATACTGTATTGCAAAGTATCGGTTGGTTTTACATTAGGCCCATTTAGATCCAGAACAGATTTTTGTATAGATAGTGATCTTAAAGTAATATTGTAATTAGTATTAGTTCCATTATCTGTAACTGTAAGGTTACCATACTTACCCGTAGCCCAAGAATCATTTGGTCCGGATGATGGTAAACCAGTAAGTGGATTTATAACTGGTTGGGAAGTACTATTAAATTCAGGAGCATAAGCACGATAAGTAACTGTTTTATCAGTACCGGCTATGCCTACAAGAGTTCCGAAGGTAACATTTATAATTCCACCCCGAGTTGTACTATTTGGAGCAGTGAAATTCCCACCAGAAGAATTAATCATATTTAAGAATTGCATATTACCCGAAAGTAAGTCAGAAATTGTAACATTATTTACTACTGCCCCTGTTGCAATATCCAATGTTAATATGTAAGTAACTGGATAGTTAGGTCCTGTTGAAATTTCATTCTCACTTACAGTAGTAGTTTTTGTAAGACGTATTACGGTTGGAGTAACTGTACTGTTAGCTCTTGGCCCATATATTGCTGGATCAGTGAAAGGATTATCAATGGGATCATCACCAAATCTAAATACTGGAACTGCACTCACATTTAGGGGTAGTGCGATAGTTGCATTAGCAGCCATGAAACAATTAACTGTTACTGGTGCTGCAGGTTGGTCCGGGGTAAAACTTCCAAAGGGATATTCTAAAATATATAAATGGTAACCAGGAGTACCATTTGCCATCTGGTGAGTAAGGGGATTATAAATTTGACCAGACAATCCGAATATTCCCAGATCATATGTTTTTATGGGATTACCTCAATAATTAGCACTATTAAATGTAATTTGAGATGGGAGCGAAAGTTCTACAATTGGGCCAAAACCAGTGGTATTGGACGGATTATCAAAAGTAACTTGTAGTGAAAAACTTTCATTAATAAATGTTTCACCAGGAGAACCAATTGCTACTGAAGGCTGTCCTAACCGGAAGTTAGCTACAGCACTCGTTATTCCAGTACTATTGTTTAAAACGGTTGAAACCTGCTGTGTGGGAGACAGGTGTCCAGCATATGCAGCTATAACAATAAATTTTGTTTCATTACTTAAAAATGAAAGGTTATAAATACCATTTTGACCAGTAGTTGTCTGGCCTAATTCTACGCCAGATAGTGTTTTTACTTTTACACTAACTCCCGGAAATGGTTTACTTGTGATGCAATCAGAAACTACACCAGATATTGAAACTGATTTATGATTAGAATTAACTGAATTATTAAAATCATTAGATTGATAAGATTGATTAGAAACAAATGAAACACTATTATTTGTAGCATTATCACCCGTGAAATTTTCTGCTGCTGAAACAGAACCAATAGATAAAATTAATATTGCTAAAGAAATTATTAAAAATATTTTTTTCAATCCCACATCCCCCACTAAACTATGTTATTAAACGTGATTATAATAAAAACATTTTTGTCAATGATTAATATAAGTTTATCCATTTGAGCTTAAGAAGTATTTATAGCAAAAATTCTATCCTAATAAAAAAATTTAATTAGGTATGAGTAAATAATAAATGAATAGAAAATAATATACTATTAAAAAATAAAATGAGGAGATAATATGTGCGAATCGACAGCATACTCTACAGATGGATCTTTAATAATGGAAGATGTTTTATTGATAAAGATAGATGGAAATCAAATCGATTTAACAGACATATTAAACCAAAAGAAAACTATTAAAGGACATATAAGTGAAATAGACCTTGATAAACACGGAATATATATTAATTTAGAAAAATAATGAGCAAATAAAAGCTTGTGTGGTTAGTGCATTAAATTATATTTGCAGAAAATATTAGAAATATTCTAAAAAACGGTGATCTAAATAATTAATGAACTTTTTTTATCTCTACAAAGTTTTTTCGTGTCTTATGGTGCTTTTGGAGTCTTTTTAGGGAGTTTGCTGGAAGAAATAATAGCTCCTATTCCATCAGCCATCGTGGTTATGGGGAGTAGTTTTCTTATAATGGGAACGGATCCCCTGAACATTTCAAGTTTTATTAAACTATTTTTGAATGTTTCCATCCCTGCTTCCCTGGGATTAACTATAGGTTCACTTTTCTTATATGGCCTAGGCTATTATTTAGGAAAACCATTCATCGTGAAATGGGGCAAATATCTAGGCCTTAGTTGGGCAGATGTGGAAAAAACACAGCAAAAGTTTGCTGAAAGTAAAAGTGATGATATAATCCTTTTCACTTTAAGGGCTATACCCCTTGTTCCAAGTGTAGCTATAAGCACCTTTTGCGGTTTTATAAGATATAATTTAAAAGATTATATCATTATTACTTTTTTAGGAAGTTTAGTTCGGGCTTCCGCGCTAGGATTCATTGGATGGCAATTTGGAATTGCTTACAAACAATTAGCCGAACAAATATCTAATTTAGAACAAATAGTAGTTATAGGAATTATTATTTTAGTTATAGGATACTTGATATATATTAAATACCTAAAAAATAAAAAATCATTTTAGACTAATATTCTCATGATATTTTTTTGGATATTTTAATATTACATTTTAATGTCTTGTTTTAGAATTAAAAATATATGAATATTAACCATTTAACCCTGATGAATAATATAAATCCAGACATTAAATTTCATTTTCATTTATGGGAATTATAAGTATATTAGAAAAATAAATTTTTAATAAGTTTGATTTTTAATTTAAGTCCCGAAAACGATCACTACAATTAATTATTTAAATTCCAGTTCTTGTAAAAATAAAAAAAAATAAAATAGAGTTTAGTGGTTTAAAACCGTCTAAACTATTTATTTTAAAGACAATGCATTCTTTGGACAGGCAGGTATGCACTGGTCACAAAGGATACAGAAACCTTTGAGTGGTACTTTGTCTTCAGTGATTTTCAGCATGTTGTATGGACATACGTCGACACAATCACCGCATTCATCACATAGGGAAGGATTGTACTGAACTCTTTTCCTTTTGACAACTTGACCATCCACGACTTTGTCCATTTCCACTAAAGATAAAGCATCTTTTGGACAGGCCATAGTACATGCACCGCACCGGGTACACATGGAGTATGATGGTTCTGCGTCTACTTTTACCTGTTCTGGTAATTGCATACCAGTCTTGGTAACTACCCGAATAGCGTCGTTTGGACAGATGTTGGCGCAACCTCCAATGAAGTCACATTTTTCAGCATCATAAACTAGCCCTTCTTCACTGACAGGTTTAGCAGGTCCCAATTCCACTTCCAGATTAATAGCATCCACAGGACAAATCTTCTCACATAAACCACAAGCAGTACAGATTGCAGGTAGTTCCACAGTAAGGTTAGAATCCTTAGCTACGATGAAGTCTCCAGGACAAGCTTCTAGACAGGAATTACATCCAATACAAGTTTCTTCGTCCAGTTCGAACTTCTTAATGTCTTTGGAACGTTTCTCAGGCTTTTTACCAGAAATGAATACCGCATTCCATGGGCAGGTCTGAGAACAAACACCACACTTAATACAAGTATCCTCGTCAATATCAATAACTCCACCAATTTCTGGGAGAGTAATGGCATCTACAGGACATTCTGGGACACAAATTCCACAACCAACACAGTCAGCAATGAAAATAGGCCCTTCAATATTCAATTCCTTGTGAGCAGGTTCCTTGTAACCTTCAATACCAATAACATCTACCGGGCAGATGTCAACACATTTCTGACACATAACACAGAAACCCTGCAGTGGAATCTTCTGGCCTTTTCCTTCTACCAGTTTCAATGTTTGAGGAGGACAGACATCTACACAGTCTCCACACTCATTACACTTAGCCGGATTGAAAACAATCCTTTCCTGAGTGGTTCCATCTTCATCCAAAACCATGGATTCAACTTTTAAAGCATCCTGAGGACAAATAGCCACACACTTAGGATCTCCACCACAAATATCACAGTAAATAACATTGGAAGGTGTTACTTTTATTGCTGCAGTGGGACAAGTACCCTGACAAGCTCCACACCGAATACAGTCTTCATTATTGACTACTATCATTTTTACCACCCTACGATATTATATTTGTTTGATTAGGTTACCCTGTTTATCAAACACTTCTAAGGTGGCAAGTCTCATTTGGCTGTCGATGGTGTGGGTAGCACATGATAGACATGGGTCGTATGCTCTGATAACCATTTCCATTAAGTTGAAGATCTTGTCGTCTACTTCTACACCGGGTTTAATGTAGTCTTTAGCAACTTTCTGAATACCCATTTCCATAGCAGGGTTGTTTTGTATGGTTGCTACTACAATGTTGACATCGGTCATGAGGCCGTCATCATCAGTTTTGTAGTGGTGTATTAAAGTTCCACGAGGTGCTTCTACAATTCCTACACCCTCACCAGCTTGTCTTTCGATAGCGTCTGGGAATTTTTGTCCGGATAAATCTCCTTCTAGAGCGTCAGCAGCACATTCTGCAGCAGCTAACATTTCTATGAGACGGGCCCAGTGGTAAAGTAAGGTTTGTTGACCATAGCCAAAAGCATCATGGAATTCCGTGAAGCGTTGTTGAGCTAATGGTGCAGCATCTGGCATTTTATCAGCAACATTTAATCTGGATAATGGGGAAACCCTGTAAATACCTTCGGGGTATCCTAATTCCTTGATGTAAGGGAATTTTAACCAGGAGTAAGGTTTAACGTGCTCAGCAACAGTGTCTAAGTACTCATTGGATTTGAATTCACGGAAAATGCTTCCGTCTTTATCTTTAATCCTTACATCACCATTGTAAACATCCCATACACCATCATTAACTAAACCTGTGTGTCGAGTTTCAATGTTACCTAAAGTGTTAACCAAGTCAATATTTTCTTCAAATATTGGTATAGCTAAATCTAAAGTAGCTTGGGCTAATTCAACGTTCTGTAAAGCTTTTTGATGAAGGTCTTTTTGAGTTTCAGCATCCAATTCAGTGGAGATACCACCAGGAGTGGATGAAGTTGGGTGAATAGGCCTTCCACCTATTGCTTTTACAATATCTAGACCATTTTTCCTGAGTTGAATAGCTTGTAGAGCTAAATCAGGTGCATCTTTAATAATTTGGAATACGTTTCTGGTTTTTCTGTCTTTTCCAGCTATGAAATCAGGAGCAGCTAAGAAGTAGAAGTGAAGCGCGTGAGAGTGCATAAATGAACCCCAGTTCATTATTTCTCTCATTTTATAAGCGGCAGGCAAGATGTCATCATCTTGGAATCCATAGCACTGATCTGCAGCTTTAGCCGCAGCTAAGTGGTGCTGAACATCACAGATACCACATATACGAGGTACTATCCTTGGTGCTTCTTCTACAGGTCTGCCCTGCATGAATTTTTCGAAACCTCGGAATTCCATAACGTGTAGACGGGTGTCTTCCACATTTCCGGCATCGTCCAGGTGCACTGTAATTTTTGCGTGCCCTTCAATACGGGTTACAGGTTCCATAGTGAGTTTTACCATTATTTACCCTCCTTTCTCATTTTGACTGGCACTAAAGCAGCTGGGAGTGTGTAAGTGTAAAAAGTACCTACTATATCATCCAGTTGATCAGCAACCTCTTCTGGGTCAACAGTCTTATCCTGTTCGATCCCATAATCAGAAGCAATAGCACTGATCATCTTTGCGCCTTGGTCTTGAACCTTAGGAGTAGGTCCGTAACATCCTCTACATTGGATAGCAATAGTTGGGCATTCCGCTCCACATAATGATAGAGTAGCGGGTCCCATGCATATTAATCCTTGAGAGATTAGGCATAATTCTTCTTCTGGTTTACCAATTTCAAACTGTCTTTTGATGAAGTCCATAGCTAAACCTTCTGGTGGTTTTTCTCTTGGACATACTTCACACAGGTTGGTGGATGGTAATTCCACAGCTTCTCCTTTTAATAATCCCAATACTGCTTGGGCAACCACATCAGATCGTGGAGGACATCCAGGTACGGATAAATCCACATCTATTGCTTCAGCTAGTGGTCTTACTCTGCTTTCCAGATGAGGTACTTCTTCATTAGGAATTATACCTTCTGGGTTAATAGTACTTGGGGAGTTAATATAAGCTTCTTGAGTTAAGTCATCAACAGAGTGAAGGTTTCCTAATCCTGGAATTCCACCGTAAACCGCACAAGTTCCATAACTAATTAGGAACTTAGCTTTTTCTCTTAGCATTTCGGCTAATTCTCGGTTTTCCTCGTTTCGAATTCCACCTTCAACTATTAAAACGTCTAATTCTGGAACTTCATCATATTTAGTGTCCATTAGAACTGGGCTGAATTCGAAGTCTGCCAATTCCATAACATCTAAAATTGCTTCGTGGAAATCAGCAATGGACAAGTGACATCCAGAGCATCCGCCCAGCCACATAGTTCCTATTTTTGCTTTTTCGGCCATTTTCTTTCCTCCAATTAGGCCTCAGCCTGAATTTGTTCTTTTAAAGGGGATGGTCCTAGAGCTTTTATTCGGTCAACCATCATTTTAACGGTATCAGCGAATTTTTCGCCCTCAGAAGCGGAAATCCAGTCGTGATAAATTCTATCTCTGCCAATTCCCATTTCTTCTGCAAGTTTATAAATTAATCTCATTCTTCTATCAAGTTTGTAGTTTCCTGCGTCATAGTGACAGTCACCGTGGTGGCATCCAGTTACTAAAACACCATCTGCGCCTTCACGGAAGGCCTTCAAAACAAACTGCGGTTCAATTCTTCCAGAACACATTACTCGAATTACTCTGATATTTGTCGGGTATTGCATCCTTGCTGTACCAGCAGTGTCAGCCCCACCATAGGAGCACCAGTTGCAACAAAACATTACAATTTTTACGTCATCCTCAGCCATAGAGTTTCCTCCTTGCTATTACAATACTGTACTATCAATTTTACCATGAATTGGTTTATTAATTGTACCTGTTATATGGATTTAAACCAAGTAAGTATAAAGGTTACTTATAAACACAAGTAGAAAATTTTATATATTAGATTAATAATTTTATTTTTAGTATTACATAACTGAAGGGCCAATTACAGTTCTTTTTTACGATTAAATGCTATTTTATAATCTAATAAAATAAAATAAAAAATAATTAAATCTAATTTTATATTATAAGATAGGGGCCGCACTATTCTCAACTCATTTCCTATAGTCAGTAATACATTTATAAATTATTATATTATAAGTTAAATTCCATAGAACTAATTAAATTTTTTAAAGTAGTTTTCTATTAATCAAATATATGCTACTAAATAAAAATTAAAAAATTCGAACATCAATTAATAAAAATAAATAATTATCAATTAGGATATTCTAGAAAAATTACTAATTAATAGTTGCCAAAAGTTCCAATAAAATTGAAATTGAAATTGAAATTGAAATTGAAATTGAAATTGAAATTAAAAAATAATTAAGGATATTAAACCAGATTTATAGATCCTGGAAGATTTTTAGATAACTTCTGGGCAAGTCCTGGAATCGTGGAAGTTATAATAGAACTTTGAGCATTATTATAAGCCTTTTTATCATCAGAATTTGCTTGAATAATATCTGATTTCAATTCAGATCGCAAATTACTGGCTGTAACTTTTTCTACCCAAGGATCCGTGTCACTGATAATAATTTCATCCACCAATCCATCAAGTTCCTTGGCCATGGCCCAGGAAACAAATCTTCCACCAAATAGGGCCACTGAATCTTTTATCTGGCCATTTTCAGCCATTTTAACAATATCTGAAACCGTATTTTCCACATGGGCCTTGGCATAAAGTGGTGTTGCTGCCACACATACCCAGTGGGCGTCTCCTAAAACTGAATCTCCAATCTTTTTAGGATAAACATTTTCTGGACCAACTACTTTTACAGAGGCAGCCAGGGCCTCCAGCTCGCTTTTTCCAATTGGGGCTTGAGTTTGCCCACCACACCCACATCCACAGTTGATCTCTTCTCGAATAATCTGCATAACTCTAGGTAATCCGAAATTACCTCTTTTAGCAGTTTTAGGAGAATATCCACACATATATCCATGGTGATTTTGAGGGAAACCCGTAATAATAGCATTGAGTCCTGCTCTTAATCCTACACGACATTCATCTTCATAAGCGCCATTGGTAGCCACTATTTTTCCAGGAACCAGTATTCTAGCAATGGCAATGGCCTTGGCAAAAGCATCTAACCGATCAGTGGCCTGATTGAAGGGGCCTCCTTCTAAGACGAAAACATCAGCTTCCATTTCCAGAGCCGTGCTAAAGCCAGTTATCAAATCATCATATCCATCCCCTACAAACATGATAGATTCGATACCTTTTCCATGTTTTTTGGCCAGCTCTGCAACTTCAAGCGCTTCATCTAAAGGCGCGGCATGGCCTTCTCTTCCCTGAACAGATGTCAAATTAATGGCCACCGAAGAGGCTAGCTTTATCCATTCTTCCCTATCGGCCAACCCATCTTCCTCTTTATCAAAAAGCCGGGAATGAATTCTGTCCCTAGGACAGCCATCAAATGGAGGGCCCTGCATATAACACTGTCCAGGACATTTAATAATCTCTTTAGGAAACCGCATCGGCCCAAAACGACCAAAATGATCTAAATCCATTGGGACGTCTGTGGCATCTCTTACTTCTCTAATTAAATCCAGAGGTTTCATCCCATTGGCCTCAGCAATATCAGCAAATGCATAGGCACAGACATGAATAGATGCTCCAATACTATCTGATAGAACACAATTACCTATTAAATCAATTTTATCCAAATCAGAGGCGCATGTTCCAGCCAAAATTTCAGTCAAATCACATCCTAAAGGGAATGTTTTAAAGTTCATTCCCAGTTTTTGGGCATCTGCTCTGCTGAGCTGGGAAACTGCGTCTATGATTTCTAAAGGATCTTTTTTTAGTTTAGAAATCTCCCATGCCGCATCTAAATCATTAATTGCGTCTTTAATAATATCATACATCGTTTCACCTGATAAACTAATTAAACTAATAAATTAATATTTTGATACTAGTAAAAATTATTTAATAATTATTTTTGTTAATAATTTTTGAGTAAATTTTTATATTTTATATTAAGTTTATATTAAATTGTCAATTATATAAAAATTTCAGAATATCATTATACTAAATACTATTATAATAATTATAAATTTATACTGAATTAAAACTAATAATAAATACTAATAATAATTTTTATTAATGATTTTTGTGAACTAGCTATAGTTAAAATATTCAATAAAATAACTCAACATAAAATAGATAATAAAAATAGATTAATTTATTCAATAAAAATCATTATTTAAACCTGATCTCTTAAATTCGAATTTCATAACATATTCATATATTATTTACAATAATAATCCCAAAAAATCGGTTTAGGTGTTAATTTGATAGAAAAAATCCTTAATAAATCATTGGAAGGTAAAAATCTTCAGAAAGAGGAGTTACTAAAACTATTTAATGTGACTTCGCCTGAAGAAATTCAAATAATTATGGATACAGCAGCTACCATACGAGACCAGAAAAGCAAAAAAATCAAACTCACCTCAACTGTGCATCTTACCAATGTCTGCCAGGTGACACCTAAATGCAAATACTGTGGTTTTGCAGCCCGTACCTCATCTGAAGGATACTATCATCCGTTTTATAAACAAGAGGATGAAATTTTGAAAGCCGCACTTTCTGTGGAGGATTCGGGTATTCCTAGGATTAGCTGTTCCGGAGCCCATGGATATCACGGCCAGCAAGCAGTGACTGCTGCTAAAGTAGTTAAAGAAAATACTTCCTTAGAACTTCTGGTAAATGTAGGATCCGATTTAAATACAGAATCCTTAAATGAACTTTCTCATTATGAAACAGATACTGTGTGCTGTAATCTGGAAACCGTGAATGAAAGCATTTTCAATGAACTAAAGCCAGGTGAAAAACTCAAAGACCGGATAAAAATCTGTGAAATGGTGAGTGAACTTGATCTGGAACTTTCATCTGGGCTTTTAATTGGATTAGGAGAATCATATGAAGACCGGGTAAATCATTTATTTTTCCTTAAAAAATTTTCAAGTCTGGGAGAAATACCCATTATGGGATTCAATCCTTATCAAGATACACCCATGGCCAGTCACCCCCCATGTTCCCTTGAAGAACAAATGAAAACCATAGCCATTACCAGGATAATGTACCATGATATTAGAATTACCGTTCCTACACCTACCATTGGCCCAGAAAATGTTAAATATTCCTTAATGGCCGGTGCAGATAATTTAGCTACGGTGATTCCAGACCATTACCCATCTCATGTTAAAGGTGTGGGTTCACCAGCTTATGGAAATCTTAAAGAAGTAGTTAAAGTTGTAGAATCAATGGGGCTTAAAATAGAATATCGAAATGCGTCAAAATAAATAATAACATTAATATCTCTCCCCAACTAATTTTATAAGTTTTAAAATATTTTTTATTTTCTAAAGTATTCTTATGATTTGAGTTTACTTGGTTATGTTTTATTTTTTTATTTATTAATTAAAATAAAAATTAAATGAAGTAAGTATCTGATGTAAATTTACACAAGAAATAACTTATAATTAAATCTAAACATAATTAATCTAAAGCATAGAAAATTAACTAAGATTCAATTTAATGCTAATCTAATTTTAATAATGATTTTTTTATGATTTTAATAATCGTAAGATAGAAAATAGAATAATAAATAAATAATGTGGGGGATAGAATGGGCCTGAAAAATTTCATAAAAGCTGCTTATAAAGAATCTATGGACGGAACTCGTAGAGGAGATAAATTAGAGGAGATAGAATCCATTCAAGATTATATAAAATCTTCTAAAAGAATTATTGTGCCGAACTGGAATCAAACAAAAGTAAATGTAATAAACGAAGTTTTAAATGAATTTAAACTTTCAAAAGCAGAACATTTGAAATTCCACACTAATTCTGCAGACTTATCTCGAATGCCCACCATCACTAAAGCCCATATGGCACTGGATTTATATGATTGTGATCTAGTAATAGCTCGTGGCCGGTTAGGAGTTCCAGGATCCGGTTCTTTAATGGTTATTTTAGATTCTAAAGGGCGTATTCTAACAGGGGCCACATCTCCATCCCACATAGTACATAAAAAAGACCTTACGGATGCTGTAAGAGATGAAATAACTATTTGCTTAGAAAGAATAGGTTTTAAAAAGTGAAAATTACTCTAATTGCAGTTGATTCTATGAATAACGAAAATAATCCAAAAAAGGATGGCTGTAAAAATCTATTTCAATATACAGAAGAACAAACATACTTTTCAAAAATTGAAACGGGAATAACCTCTATGGTAACTACATCTTACTCATCTTTGACTATTTGGGACATTATTAAGATTATAGCTGGTAAGAAGAGTGATGCAGTTAATGAATGGATAAATTCATTGCCAGTTCAAATAGAAATGCCCGTGGTTGCAGGCACTTATCTAACCGGAGCTAGTTTAGCTCAAAAATTAGTTCAAAGGAAAGAAATAAAAGAAGTTGAAGTTTTAGATATTTATCCCCACCTTAATGAATTATTATATACTTCATGGGATGTCGAATCTAAAGATAGTGCTGTGAATGAAATTAATAATGCAAAAATCTCTTTTTCAACTGACTTATACCACTTAAAAACTGGGGATATGGTAATAGATACCACTGGCCTAGGTGGAATTGATGTTAATCAGATCAAAGAATTAACTTCATGTGAAGTATTTTTAGCTGAAGATCCTTCCTCTGATGGAAGTGATGATCTGATTCAAAGCAAAAATTTTACCCAAAAGCGGATTGATGCCAGTTCTGCAAATCATCGGGGCCTAATATTCACCTCAGGACTAGGGTCCAAAACATCAGGAACCATGACTTTGACCATGGATGTGCTCAGAAAATCTCTTGAAGAAGTTTTAAAAGAAGAAGGAGTTTTATATGCTGTGGCATCACTTGATTTCTATGAAAGAATTCTTTTTAAAGAAGAAAATACAGAAAAATTTCTAGAAACTCTGCAAAGGCCCGCCATGGTTGCATCTTCCCTTAAAGCTGTGGATCTGGATACTGTTCTGGCCAAACAATTGGCAAAAATTAGAGTGACTATTAAAGAAGATGTTGGGAAAAAAGATGAAGATTAGGAGATAATATGAATGCTGCAGAGCTTTTTCAGAAAATTGAAAAAATAATTCCTTTGGATATTGCATTAGAAGGAGATAAAGTTGGTTTTATCGGTTCTGAAACTCCAGATGATATTCAAGTGAAAAATGTTCTTGTTTTAATGGATTATATTCCTTCATGTGAGCTAAAATTCCTTTCCAATAATTTAAACAATTCAAAAATAAGTAATTTAAAAATTAATTATGAAGATTATGATTTGTTGATAACTCATCATCCTCCCATTATTAAACCAGAGATTCCTACCTATGTCATTCATTCCAACTGGGATTTAATAACCCCGGGTGCTTGTGATTCACTGGCAGAAACTCTAGAAATAAAAGTTTTAGATGTCTTAGATCCTAAAACAGGGCTAGGAAGATTGGGGAATCCTCTTAATGGACCTATTTCTCTGGAAGAGTTGGAAGCTCTGGTTATGGAAAAATTGAATATAGATTGTATTAAATCAGTTAAAACATCCAAATTTCTAAATAATCCTCAAATGAAGATTAATAAAGTAGCCGTTGTCTCTGGTTTTGGTCTCAATGCAAATTTTATTAAAATAGCTCACAATAGAGGTGCTGAAGTTTATATATCTGGAGATCTTACCCATACTGGAGCTATTATGGCCAAAGCACTGGGAATAAACTTAATTGATGTGAATCATCACGCTAGTGAAATACCTGGCCTTTATGATCTGGCCCGGTTAATTAAGGACTTAGGAATTGAAGTTGAAGTTTTTAATACTGGAATTCCATGGGATACTAAATTTAAGTTCATTTCAGATAAATAATTCAAAAGTATAATTTAAATATTAATATTTCACAGATATGCTAATTCATTGACATTATTACTCCCAAAAGTTAAGTATTATAAAAAATAACAATTGTTATATATTATTTGATTAAGGAATTATAAATAAAATTATTTTAGTAAATTGAATAATAGGTGTAAAAATGAGTGACATTGCAAAACTGGAAAAGAATAAAGTTCCTAAAGGAGAAGTTTCGTTAGTAGGCCTTGGAAGATTGGGGCTACGAACAGCTTTAAACTTAATACAAGCTCATAGAGGTGGGCCAAAAACAGTTTATGCCATAGATGGTCAAAAAATTTCAATCGATGATTTGATTTTTAGAATGTATGGGGCTGAAATTGGTGAATATAAAGTTGATTTCATTAAAAGATTGGCCGGTGCAGGATTCAATAAAGAAATAATTCCCATAACCCAAGACATAAGTCCTGAAAACATTGAATTGATAAAAGGAGATGTAGTTTGTATTGAAATTGCTGGAGGAGACACATTAAAAACAACTTCAGAAATTATCAAACATGCTAGGGCCAGTGGTGCTTTAACAACCAGCACTGTTGGGGTTTTTGGAATAGGCGAAGAAGAAATAATTGTTAATGATATATCTGAGCTGGAAAATGACAATCCCATTGTAGAATTCCTAAAAAACGAAGGAATAACAGAAAACCACCTTTTAATAGGAACTGGAAAGCTTATTAGAGATTGGGAGCCAGTGACCCCCTACACTTTAGATCAAATTTCTGCGGTAATAACTAGAGAAGTATTAAAACTCCTGGAAAAGAAAAATAATGAAAAATAATCTGTATTTGATTTAAATTGATTGAATGTAATTAATTAGCCTTCAATTAACATTCTTATTCTTCTTAAATTAAATTTTAATTTCATTTTTATGCCATTCTCAATTATATTATTTTTATTTTTAAAGATTTTGAATGAATTTTATTATTATTTTTGAAAAAATTAAATAGATTAAAAATCTATCCCAATATAATGATAATAAAAATAGCAACTGCAGAATGCTTCACCCACGGAAAAGTGGCCCAAGAAATTCATGCATTTTCTCAAGGTTATCCTCAAAATTACACTTGGAATCTGAATTCTTCAGATTTTAATTTGTCATTAGTGGCCGGGATGTTTATACCCACCATTAATGGAGTTGAGAATGTTTTAAGGTTTAATCCCTCCGCACCTTTAGAAACCATTAATGATATAAAAATCTATGATCAAGAAGGAGACCTTGAAATGGCTGTTTTAATGGCCAAGTCCGTACAAAAAATTTGCAAATCAGATATAGGTGTGGGAACCACCGCAGGTGTAGGAAAAGGAGGCCTGGCTGTCTGTGATAACAAACACATTCTTTTGAGTACTTCTGATGTTCACACCGATTTAAGAAAATGTGAATCCTCACTAATTTTTGAGAGACAAAAATCAGGAATAGAAAAAGTGCTATTCATGTTGGAATGTCTTATTACAGGCCAATTCGATGCTATAAATTCAAAAAAAATAATTAAAATAGATAAATGATAATATTCGTAAATATATTTGAAATTAACCTAAAGTCTAAAATATATAAAATAATAATTACAAATTATCTTAAAAATATGCTAAATACTTGTCTTGAAATTAATTAAATAAAAATTTCTATTTTCGTGATGCGAAATAATCATTTTTTTCAATTTCATTCTAATTTTTTGCTTTTAAGATGAATTTAAACTTTTTTCATGATATTTATTTATTAAACTTATTCCATACTATATATCGTTGAATTCTATTTAATTGAATTTCATCGAAAATTAAAAGGTGGTGGTTAAACTGCTATTGGAAATAAACGACTTGGCAGTTGAAGTTAGTGGGAAAAAAGTTCTAAAAGATATCGATTTATATATTGACGAGGGTGAAACCCATGTTTTACTGGGTCCCAATGGTTCCGGAAAGAGTACTCTATTTATGACAATTTTAGGATTTCCTAAATATAAGGTTACTAATGGAGAAATTCTATTCAAAGGAGAAAATATAACCGATCTCAATACTACAGAAAGGGTTAAAAAAGGTGTTGGCGTGAGCTTTCAAAACCCTCCAGCCATTAGAGGAGTCCGTTTAATGGACCTTTTAAAGGTGGAAAGTGGCCAAAAACCTGATGATGAAGAACTTAGTCCCGAAATGCTTGAACTGGCTTATAAGATGAAATTAGATGAAAATTTCCTGGATAGGGATGTTAATTTAGGATTTTCTGGTGGAGAAGTTAAAAGATCCGAAATATTACAACTTCTTGCTCAAAAACCTGATTTTATCATGTTTGATGAGCCTGACTCTGGAGTGGACATTGAAAATGTAGAACTCCTGGCAGAAGAGATAAACATATTGCTAGATAAGGACAAGAAACCTGGACTTAGAAAAAACTCTGGTCTTTTAATTACTCACTTAGGTTATATCCTTAACTTTGTAAATGCAGACACTGCTCATGTTTTAATGGATGGTAGAATTGCTTGTTCTGGAAACCCTAGTGAAATTATAGAGGACATTCGGAAAGAAGGATTCAAAGGGTGTGTACAATGTTGCGGGATACACTAGGAAAAGCTGAAAAGGCTAAGGAAAAAAAGGCCCTTTACGGTGAGGACATTGACCTGGAAAAGTTCATAAAAGAAGAAGCCGGCGAACATGAACAAGTGACCAAGGCCAATGAAGTTCCTAAAAAAGTCCAGGACACTTTGCTCAAAGTGGGAGTGGATCCTAATGAATCGGAACGATCCGGGACTTTCATTCAGGTGGATCAAACAGGAGTCTGCAGTACATGTGGCTCTGAATCAGTGGAAATAATGGGTATGAATGTTGCTCTGGAAAAATACAACTGGTTAAAAGATTACATGTGGAAATCGGTAGCTCCAGATACTGACAAATACACCGCCCAGACCGCTCTTCGGGAAGCTAATGAAGGACCAAGTGGATACTTCATAAGATCATTGCCTGGTTCCAAAGAAGTTTTCCCTCTGCAAGCCTGTATGTTCATTGGTGACGAGAAAGTCATGCAAACCGCACACAACGTGATAATTGCCGAAGAAAACTCAGAACTTCACATTATTACCGGTTGTGCTACCGGGGAAGACGTAAGTTCTGCCCTGCACGTGGGTGTGTCTGAGTTTTACTTGAAAAAAGGAGCTAAAATCACCTTTACTATGGTACACAATTGGGCCGAGCAGGTAGATGTAAGGCCTCGTACTGGAATAATGGTGGGAGATGACTCTACATATATCAGTAATTATATCCTAACCAGCCCAGTTAGAAGCATACAATCTTATCCTACCGCCTATTGTACAGGTACCAACTCAAAAGTACTCTTCCAGTCCATTTTAGGTGGTCAAAAAGATTCAGTACTTGATATGGGATCAAGAGTGCTTTTAGAAGGTGAAGGAAGTAAAGCCGAAATGATTTCACGTGCGGTATCCAAAGACCAGTCCCAAATCTACTCTCGTGGTCATTTAGCTGGCCGAACCCAGAATGTTAAAGGGCATTTAGAATGTCATGGGCTGGTATTATCTGACGATTCCATGATATATGCTGTTCCTGAACTGGAAGGTAGTTCTACTGAACTTGAAATGTCTCACGAAGCAGCTGTAGGTAAAATAGCAGAAGAAGAGGTTCTTTATTTAACATCTAGAGGTTTAACTGAAGAAGAAGCCGCATCCATGATTGTAAGAGGATTCTTAAGCATGGACATAACTGGTCTTCCACCAGAACTGGCCTCAGAAACCAAAAGAATGTTAGATGCTAGTTTACAGGGAATGTAGTTTCAAGTAAAACAAAAAAAACTTCTTAAATCCTTTTTTTATTTTATTCCTTTTTATTATCTTATTTTTGTTATAAAGCTAAATAATAATTAAATAATCTCAAAAAGTAATTTTAAAAATTTGTTTATAAAAATAACTGATAAAATATTAAACTAGATTAATTGAAAAATAATTAAAAAGTTATGAAGTTAGATTAATATTTTAAAATATTTATTAAAAGAGAATAATTTAAAATTAAAATATTAAATAATTATATCAAATTTAAATCATAAAATAGTCATTAATTAAATTTATTATATAATATTAAGGTAGGAAGAAGGTGAAAACACCTACTAACGGGAAAAATGAGTTTATTCAGCAATTATTATAAATTCGCCTACTTTTTCAACTTTACCGAACGGAACCAGTAAAAAGTCTCCTTTCTTCTTAGAACCTTTTACATTGACATTTCTGCCTTTTTCTACTTTAATAACAACATCGGTGATTTTTCCAGTTTTATCATTAATCACCAGTTCTTCTAGCTCTCCTAAAATTCTTGCATTGCTAGTAGCTACCTGGTATCCCTTAATTTCGCTCCAGAATTTTTCTTCCCCTTTAATCAGTTTCCTTTCTTCCATCATTATCACCAAAAAACTTTTCAAAGACTTTTATGTCTTTACAAGTATTAATATTTAAGGCAAGTTCGATTTTAGGAACTTCCAAAACTTCCTCATCTTGTATCTTGTTTATACTCCTTAATATATTTACTCCCGAGGGTACTATGCCTTCAAGAACAATAGAAGGTTCTAAATCATATTTTTCAAAAATTTCAATAGGAACTGCTACACACATAGCTGGTTTTTGCGATTTTTTATATCTTAATCGGTACTCGTTTAGAATAAAATCTATTAATTCTCCATCCACACCGGGAATATCAGAGCCAATAGTCAATAAGGTTTCATCAGGATTTTTTGATTCGAAATAGGATAATAAAAAACTTAAGTCAGTTAAATATCCGTCTCCAGGAGTTTTAATTATTTTATATCCTTTTTTGATTGCATATTCTTCGGTTAATGGAACATGATGGCTAGTAGCAATAAAAATATCGTTTATATTAGTAGAATCCTGCAAATTATCCATTACACAATCAATTAAAAATTTTCCATTAGCTTGCACCAGGGGTTTCTCACAATCCAATTTCATGCGAGTTCCTTTACCACCAGCCATAACTAGAGCAATTGCCATGAGAATACCTGATATTATGTCTTTATTTTATCTCAAGGAAGTAAATATACAAATAAGAAAAGATGAAAAGATGAAAAAATTGAAAATAGAAAGTTACTCATCAAACTTAAGCTCATTTCTGATTCTGCAATTTCCTTCTAGGACCCAGTATACAAGGCCCACCTTGTCTTCCACCAATTGGAATATGTGGGGTACCAATGGAATTCATACAACGTGCCATAATTGCTGCGCCCATAGCCAGAGCATCTGAGACAAAAAGACATTCTTCAAATCTATCTTTAGTATAATCCAGTATTAATTCAGGTTTTCGGCCGGTGATTCCCGCTCTTCCAGTAACTCCCAGAACAGATCCTTCCAGGACAACACCTTCCTGAAATGCCTCATCCACTAATCTTTTTACAATCAATGCACTCACATAATCTAAAGTTCCAAATAGAGTGTGTATGCCATCATTTTCATATATTTCGTGGCCAATTTTAGTTAATTCACCTATTTTGTCCCCATTGGTTCCTATATCACATCCAATCAATGTAGTTCCAGCATCATATGCTGCAGCAGGATCGACAGGAACCGTTCCAAATCGAGTTCTATCCTCAGGAACCTTTCTAATGTCCACAAATTCATGAATTCTCTCTGCATAGGCCAGTGACTTTTTCCAATCCGCCTTTTTGATTATATCTTTATTATATAAATCTAAAGCAGCACCTCCCCTTTTATCAACTTTTTCAGTACCCCTAATTATGGCATCAGAAACTGCTCCTGCCAGACCACAGAAGTTTCCCACCGTCTTGGCATAGGGTTCATCATTATTTACTATTCTTCCAGCTAATGTTGTCCCAAAGTCCATTGATACACAGGGGTTTCTGAAATCAACATTGGTCCATTTAGCTCCAAGCTTTATACCTGCAGTAACCAGTTCCCCTTCCATTTCATTGGCCACTACCTCTTTTCCAGTTGGAGGAATAACACTAACCACTGCCCCATCAAATATGACCTTTTCCAATAGTGTGAATTCTTTTAATCTATCTGGGAAGCTGTCAATAGAAAGAGCAGGGGCCATTTTTCGAGGAGGAATTCCTGCTTCAAGACATCCATTAGCCAAGGAAATAATAAGTTTACCCACTTCTTGAGGAGATGCAAAACCAGCAGTTACACCAGTAGATCGTACAACAAAGTCCAGATCTTTTTCTATGTCAACTTTTGATCGTTTTAATGATTCTAATATAGTATCTCTAACCATATCTGAAACAGATTCCTGGGTCAGTTCCACACCCCACACAGTAGATCCAAAAACCTCTTCCCCTTTTTTCGGAGGCCTTATATCCCGGGTCATTTTAACGGTCTTATCCAGTAAGTAGCTACGGCTGGTATTCAGGTTGGTAGCAGTTAATATACATTTAGTAGTCGTATTACCTAGTTCTACAGAAGCCACAATATAATAAACATCCGGCTTCATAGAATATCCTGAACCTACAGTTTTCTTTGTAAATGGGGACGTTTTTGCGTCTTCTATTGTTATATATCTACTTCTGGCCAATACTGGCTTTGGTCCTAATCCCAATACTCTTTTTAAAAATGACAAATATATACCCCCGAAAATTACATGAATAAAAATTCAAATTAATTAAAATTTAAAATTTGACTAAATTTAGAAATTGATAAAGTCTGAAATTTTTTTATTAAATATTTTGAATATGAATAGTCTATTTAAATAGAATATAAATTTTATGAAAATAATCTTCAAAAACAATTTAAAAAATTATTATATTTTTAATCAAAATCCATAGTATCTAAAATAATATTAAAATGAACCTTGAGAGACTAAAAAAATAAAAAATAAAGAAATATGGTAGTATATAATTTTTTAAGCAGTTCTAACAAGATGTATAGTACATGGGGCATGGTGAACAATTTTCTCAGAAACGCTTCCTAAAAGATGCTTATCCACAATACTTTTCCCGGTCCCCATTACTATAACATCTACATTTTCTTTTTCAGCAGTTTTAACGATTTCATCTGCAGGGCTACCCTCCAACATTAATCCTTTAAACTTAATATTTGAATAATCTGGTCCCGTAAACGCTTTTTCCATATCCACCAGTATTTCTTTTCCTCTTTCAGTTAACTCTTCAGCCATCATTTCTTTAACTTTTTTAGGGGTTAAAAATGGAACAGATGTTTCCACAACATATACACATATTACTTCTGCATCTCTACCATGCAATAAGTCCACGGTGTGTTCAATAAGATCATCCATGTACTCACCCATGGTAGCTACTAATATCTTCTCATACATTTTAATCACGCTAATACATATAGTCTTAATACTGCATAAGTTATATAGGTTGCCATTAAAATTAATCCTCCGGTACGGTTTAGTTTATTTCCCCCGGTTTTTATAAGGACTATCAGTAAAACCGTCACGAATATCATGAATGGCGCATCAAAGCTCATTGAAAGTGGTTCAACTGGAATAGACATGAATAAAGCAGGTATTCCGATACCTATTAGAATATTGAAGGTGTTACTACCTAGAACCGTACCCAGAGAAAGTTCGTGAAGGCCTTTCATGGCCGAAGAAAAGGTAACTACCAGTTCAGGAATACTGGTCCCTATAGCCAGAGTAAAAAGTCCCATAATCATTTCAGGAATTCCAGCAATCCTAGCCAGTTCCACCCCACTGTAAACCAGAATTCTGCACCCTACAATTAATCCTCCCAGCCCTACACATACTAAAGCCAGTTTCTTTTTATCTATAGAAGCCATTCTGGAAGTTTTGGTCTCTGATTCAAATTCCTTCTCAGAGTCGAATTCCACCAGTTTTTCCTTTTTTACTTTTTCTTCAGCATCAAATTTCTTTTGGTCTTTTATTAAACGCCATAGATAAACCAAATATAATAAAATCATGAATACTGAAGCAATTCTACCAATATCACCGAAGAACATGAAAAATATGAGGATTAAACCAGTTCCTAATGTTACCAGACCGTCACGTTTAAGATCTCTTGATTCTGTCTTAATGACTCCGGCAAAAGTTGCAGTAATCCCTAAAATACCTGCTATGTTCCATATATTGGATCCAATAACCACTCCCACTCCAATGTCAGTACTGCCGGATAGAGAAGCTATCATGGCTGACCCAAATTCAGGAAGAGACGTGCCTATAGCTGATGCCGTTACCCCTAAAATAATTTGAGATATGCCCAGTGCAGCTCCAATTTCCACCAAGTTATCCACAAAAACATCCGCGGATTTAATAACGATTATTAAAGAAACTATTAAGGCCCCGATGAGCAATATTAATTCTATCAAAAAGATCACCAACACTTATTTCTAATATCCATATAATATAGTTTTTGAAAGTCAAACTATTAATTTACAGTTTTAACCAGCATTATTGAACAGGGAGTTGAATGAACAACTTTCTCAGATACACTACCTAACAAGTGTTTATCAATAATACTTTTTCCAGTACCCATTACAATAATATCTACATTTTCTTTTTCGGCAATTTCCACTATTTTTTCGGCAGGATCTCCTTCAACTATCACTTTTTTCAAGTTTATCATGTATGTGGAAGGAGTATTAAATTTACTGGTCAAATTAGCTAATATTTCATCGCCTCTTTGAGAAAGTTCCTCTTTCATGAGTTTTTTCACATTAGAAGGGGTCAAAAATGGCACGGAAGTATCAATCACATAAATACCAATAACCTCTATTTGTTTCCCTTGTGCCATTTCAAGAGTATGTTCTGCCAATTCGTCAATATATTCGCCCATAACAGGTAACAATATCTTTTTAAACATTTTTTCACTCATCAATTTTAATCGGTTATGTAAAGTTATAAGATTTAGCTTAATGACTAGCATTTTTAATTGTCATTAGTAATTAATTAAAATCCATACACCGGAACAATGTTTCCTTCTTCCACTATATAAATTATGTTATTAGTAACTAATAAAAAAAAAGTTTTATTAGAATATTAAAATTTGATTAAAATTAATCCATAAACAAATAAATTGAAATCCAGTTAAGTATATAAAAAAAATAAAAAAGTAAAAAAGAAAGGGAAATCCCTTCTTAGAGCAGTTTATGAATTGGGTGTCCTTCGACAGCTTCAGTTCCTATATCTGCAGCAGCTTCAGCTATGAATATGTCAGCCATAGCACATGCTGGGAAAGCAATTTTAGCGTTTTCAATAGGGCCAAAGAGTACAAAGTCACCGCCAGCCATTTGCTGGACGATGTTAGAACCGATATCACAAACCGGCCATGCTTCTTTGTGTTCTTTTTTGTATCCTCTTAACCAGTCCCATGCGGATGGCACGTTGTGGATACCACTTCCAACAGGTAATCCCCATTTACTTTTAACAGCAAAGGAAGTTCTACATGCAGGTCCTGCGCCTTGTCCTAGAGGAGTAATAGCTACATCCATGAATGGTTTGGTGATTCCACATTCTTCAGCCATTTCCATGAGTCCTTTGTCAAGAGCACTTCCACCATCTTCCCAGATGCCGATTTTACCTTCTACACCAGGCTCCATAGGGTTGAACCCCAGAACAATGGATGAGCTGATGTCAGTTGCTGCAAGAGCTGTTAATTCATCAGCTTCAGAAGCCATGTTTATGGAGTTGTAGATAGCTCTTTCAGCTAATCCAGCTTCATTGGCGTATTCTGCACCTGCAACTTTAGCTTCTGCTGAAGTTGAGTCAATCATGAATGGTGCTTCACATACTTCACCTACAAATTCCAGATATTTAACTATTGCTTCTGGAGTTTGACCGAAGGTCTGGACGATATGTGGGTTTCCCGTAACGTCAGACATTTCTTCCATAGTTTTTATTAATGCTTCAGCTGCGTCTTTATCAAAAACCCCAGCTTTTTCATCACTAATAATTTTGTGTCCACCGTAAAAGATGGTTCCTGCTAAAACAGTTGGATATTCACCAGGCTGTCCACCGACTTTGACACCAGCGACATCTATAACAACTTGTTCTTTATCAAACCTAAACATATGTAAATCCTCCTAAACACCTAAAGATTTTAGGAATGCTCCTATTGCTACAACTTTGAATACTACTAACAGGATGAATAATCCTATTATGATTCCGTATAGGATTCCAATATCCCTACCAATTTGTTGACCCATTCTTTGAGAGATTTCACCCCAGGTGAATTCGACTTTTTCTTCCATTTCGTCTAATCTCTCATTAGCTTTATTGAAATCATCTGCAGAGACAATAACAGTAGGTACAATATTTTTATCTTCTTCTGCCATATTATCATGCCTCTTATTTCACTAAAACGTATATAACGGGTAGTCCTACTAAAAATAAGGCCAATATGAAGCCCATAGCCATACCAGAAATTCTGGTAGCCATGAGTCCAGAGAATAGCCTTTGGTCCCTACCAATTAGGCCGGCCCGATATTTCACATCTTCTGCTACTTTTCTAATTCCTCTGACATTAGGTTTATTTGATATTAACATCTTAAAACCTCGTTTATATTAGTAGGAAAGTTCCGACAGTCAAAGTGAAGATTAACCCAATCATGATACCCTGAACTTTACCAGAGTACATACCTGCAAATATTCTTTGCATTGCACCGACGTTCTTGACTTCGGTCTGAATATTTCGCATTCTGGCCTCAATTAGAGCAGTTTCAGGAGCTACAGGTCTTACTTCTTCACCTTCTTCTTCTTCTCCACCTTTTTCTTCAACTTTTATGACCATTGCTTCTTCTTCGAATGCACCAGGATCTTTCTCGATGCACTCTTTGACTTTAGATTGTATAGCAGCAGCATCTTCAACATCGATCATACTAATAATTTCCAATTGTTGTTGGAATCTTTCGATACCATCATCATCAATATTTTCAACAAATGGAATAGCGCCAGACGCACCAGCGATTTTTCGCTTTTCGTCGACACCATTAGCGTGAAGTGCTTCTATACTTTGGCCAGTGATGTGTCCTTGTACTTCAGATCCACATAAAATGAGGAATCTGATGTTAGGGTTAGACACAATGTTAGCAACCATCTTTTCAATTCCGAGGTTTTCGGTTTTGCATGGTCCAGCAATAGCAGCTCCAGCATCGGCAACTACGTCCTCATTGTGAGAACCTAAAGTAGTTGCTGCGACAGGGCTTTCAGGGTCTCCAACAATGTAGTCCCCGTTTACTACCGGCCATCCTTCTGCGGGTGATTTTTTCTCAGCCACTTTAATACCTCCTTAAAGTACTCCAAGGAATGCATGGAGCATAGCTAATAGCAGTATAAGACCGAATACAAACCCGTAAACCATATTGGTTAGCTTACCTGCATTCATGTAAACACCTTCCCTTCCAGGGAAAGAGTCTGCAGGGGCTGTGGTAGGATCTAGAGAATTGTATAAATCATCTACTGCTGCTTCCAGTACATTTAATTGTTCATTTACTGCGTCCAAGGAAACTAAGACGACATCTCTACCTAAAGCTGCTCCAACCATACCTGTGGAAGGGTCAAGAGTCAAGTTGTATTCAGGAGCAATTTTAATTAAAGGTAACATTTCCATTTTGATTCCTCCTAGTGTTCTTCCTCTTTAGGCCACATTCCAGACCATTTAACAGATGCTGCTTGTTCTTGGGAAGCAGTGATGTATGATCTGATTGATATGAACCATCCGATAGCACCAACTAACGCAATTACCCACCATGCTTGAGTGGAAACCATTCCTAACAGACCATAAATAGACATGGCCATGAAAGCAGCGGCTCCTGCAAGTTTAAGAGTTCTAGTTCGGTCTTCTTGCGGACCTAAACAGGCGTTAAATGGGTGTTGTATAGCCATGGTATTCATGATCAAAAGCAGTGCTATAAATCCAGTTGATATAACTGATGCTTGGATAAGTGCCATGGAATAACTTCCAGCAATAGCTGCAGAAAATCCAATTACAGATAAAGCAGATGCACCTGCCAATTCAGCAGTACAGCTTACTAATACTGGTATTTTCATTTTAATAATCTTTTTAGCTATTAAAGCAACTATTGTACCAACAATTACTGCTAAGATAAATCCGAACAGCGGTGCTAGTATTGCAAGAGATGGGCCAAAAATGACTGCACCAGCTAGTCCACCTAAACCACCTAAAATACCAATAGATAAAGACATGTATCCAATGGAAGGTACACCAGTACCTAGACCGTAACTTGCAACACGTGCAATAGCATCAGCACCCCAAATGATAGCACAGACAGCACCTAATGCTGCAAAAAGAGGTCCTAATACTGGGCTAATTGGAGTTAAATAAATACCTGCGAGTCCACCAATTACTCCCAGTGCCAGGGTATGTTTAGGGTTGACAGAAGATTCTCCGCCACCTCCACCTGCTACTGACATTAGAGGACACCTCCTTGGATGAATAAAATACTTACAATTCCAGTTACCAGTGACGCTATGAAACAAGCGAGTAATCCTCGTGGGAGACGCTTGAACTTAGGGTCATGGAAACCTTCAATAGTACCACCTATGTTATAGGAAGCAACTACTGCATTTATAAAGAAAACACCTACTGCGAGAACTCCTGCTAAGGCAGCTGCAGCAATAGATACTGTTGCTCCTGCAGTTAATGCATAAGCTGAAGTTTCAGCAAGTGCGTTATATAGGTAGTAATAAATTAGTCCTCCACCAATTCCACCTAAAAGTCCTCCAATAATTCCGCTTACAAAACAAACGGTTGGAATTCCGTGACCTTCAGTTCCGGGTGTTACGAACTTACTTTGTTCAAGTTTAGTAATTGGGTCAACATCTACTTTCGCTGATGCAGGTACACACCCTACACCCCAAACGTAAATGAAGTTACCAAACAGCATGGTTATACCGAGCATTAAAGCTGAACCAATAGCACCTGAAGCTAGGATGAGCCATAGTGGCTGTCCAGTTAGGGCTGCTGCGGTAATCAGACCAGTCATACCTCCCCCTGCGGCGAGCATAGCTGTACCTGTTCCCACACCTGTTGCTGTTGCGATAGCTGCTGGAGCACCACCTACTGGTATGAAGTGTACACCTCCACCAATTAGGACTCCGCCAACAGTTACTGCACCGATTAATAATAATGGGTCCATTCTATATCCTCCTATTATTCGATGTATGGGCCGTACTTGTTTCGGGCAAATGATTCAACTTTGCTGTTGATTATAATCAATAGTAATAGTATCACTACACCTGCAATTACACCGCCAAATAATCCAAAGACGATAGTAATCCAGAAACTTAGGAAAACAATTAAACCGAAAGCAAAACCAGTTACAGGTCCACCATACTTTGCACAGAACATTACAACATCCATAGAGTTTCTAGCACCCAGTTCTGCCTTTCTCACGATATCACCGTGAATAGCTACTGGAATACCTCCACCAAACGGATATTGTTGGTACTCTCTTTCAGCACCGTAGTGAACATCCCCAGTGGATGAACCTATTGCTCCGATAGTTATTCCCCAAAGCACTGCCAGCATTGGAAGTGGGAATGGGTGGCCTAATCCTTGAATTGGTAAAGTCATCAAGTATGATAATCCAACAATACAAAATGTAACGATGAATCCGTGGCCAGCAATTGGGCCTAAGTGTTGATAAATAACATCCATGTATAAAGGTTGGCCAAATTGAGCTTGGCTTACAATCCTTCCCATATGAGATGTTGTAGCGAATGCGGCGTGAACCAAAGCAGTAATAGCTGCACCGGCTGCTATAGCCACAACGACTGGTAAATTTAAAGAAAACATGAAAACAAATGCCAAAGAACCTGCGATACCTACCCAGGCACCCATTTGTACTGGTTCACCAGAAACGGCCTTGTTAAACATTCTGTGAAGATTACCCATTTGCGGAGCAAGTTGTACCTGAGAGTTTGGGTTACTCATGGATCCTACATCGGATTCCAAATCCTCAGCAGCACCTGCAATAGTTGCAGCAGCTCCCATAAGGGCAACAACACCTAATCCTGTTATCATAGGGTCTACCATATTAATCCTCCTTACTTTTAAATAAAAAAATAAAATAGGTGTTTGCGTTACACCTATTTAGCTGGAGAGATGAAAGCTCTTTCTCCGGCTGGTTCAAATTCTCTTAATGCTCCTTTAGCGAACATAGCCCGTGGGTTAGTGAAATCAAATGCTAAGTTGTCGTCAGCAAATGCGATTTTAACCAGTGGGTTGAAGACAAAGGCGTCTCCTCGAGCAGCGTGTGGAGCTTGAGCGATTCCTGCGTATTCACCTTGGTGACCTACGTTCATTGCGTAGTTAGGATAGTTAGGTCCTCTTAGTTCAAGAGGTAATCCTTCGTCGTTCCTGATGGAGAATACGTTGGATGCACCACATTGATCTTGCAGATCGTAACCATAGAATCCTAGCCTGGAGTGTTGTTCTTTGTGTAAGTACATGGATAAGTACCATGCGCTTAGACCGGTTTGAGCGTTTCCAGTTGCAAAAGCAGTGGAAGCTCCGGCAGCGGCAGCAACAACAGCAGCACGCTGGGAACCACCAAACTGGGTTTCGAGTAGAGCTGGGTATTCTTCGTATTGCTCGAGAGCATAGAAGGTAACTTCAGATCCTACGTCCAGTACAGTGTCCATGTTATTAGGTGCTTCAGTTAATCCGAACTTGTCTTCTACGTATTCCTTACCGAAGTAACAGAAGTCGTCTAAGACGTTGTCAGTGTATGCAGCGGTAGCGTATTGAGTGAATCCGACACCACCAGACATGTAAGAACCTAACCAGATTTGATCGTATAACATTGCACCCATGGCTACAACATCTAATGTTGTTCGCACTGGGTCGTCAGCGTTCACTCTGGAAGATTGACATATGTCTGCTAAGTAACCGAATGGAATACCACCAGGTTCGTTTTCTCCTCTTGCTCTCCTAACAGGTAAATAAGTACCCATGTGGATAACTTCTGCGTGTTTTGCAGCGTAAGCGAAGTCCCCGGTTGCGGCTTCTCCAGCACACTGTTTGTATGCAGAAATCATGGACATACCTACTTGCATAGCAGACCATCGGGAGGTGGTTGCACCGTCACAAGTTCGTGAAACGATGGTTGGGATCCGTACAACTTGCCAGATTCCGTCTCCTACTTCAGCTTTTAATACTTCAGCTTGGTCGTCAGGGAACATTTTGTTAATGTCCAAAACAAAAGCTGAGTCAATTTCAGATGCGATTTCATCATTACCAGTGAAAACCTTTACATAACTGTCAGCTACTAAAGTAGGGTCAGTTTCCACCATGTGTTCTTGAACAACAGCAGCACCAGGCATTGCGTGGTTTACAGTTTCCAAGTAGTGGGTAATTGTTTCAGGGGTAACTTCTTTACCTAATCTTTTTTCAATAACATTGTGAGCAGTGTTTAAACCTACAACTACGGTTCTTTTAATGTCATCTGCCATTTGCTGCATAGCAGCGTTATTTACGAAGTGAAGATCGTCACCTTCTACATAAGTATCGGTTGTGGAAACTTGGTAAGGCATTAAAGCTCTTTGTCCTAAAGGAGTACCAACGTCTGGGTTGTACATTGGAATTCCCCGTTTTTCAGCTATTGCTTTACCTTCGTTCACAAACTGAGTTTTTCGCTCAGATTGTTTCCATCCACCTTTATTATAGAAAGTGGTTTTCTTTTCATCCGGGGATTCTTCGAATTTTGTCTTTAATGCGCTTATGAACTTTTTATCAGCCATAATCATTACCTCCCCTAATTATTCAGCTGGGTTGTATCCACCTTGGGATCTTAAGACGTGAATTCTGTGTAGAACTTCTACAGCGTCTTTGTCGTCCTTATAGGCTTCTCCATCTACCCGGTATATGGTGGTTTTATTCATTAAAGTCTCTTCGTCCAATGGCTCACCTAAAGCTACTGGTTCGTCGAGTTCTTCACCAATTTGGTCCTTGACCATTTCAACAATGCCGGTCTCTTTATTGAAGACTTGTCTTCGAAGCATATCAAACATCATACCATCTTCGTCGAGTCTTAAAGAGTGTCCGTGCACAGCTGCTCCTCTTACACCTGTTCTAGCAGGATCAAAGAATTCAGTTTCTAAGAGTTCTTTGGAGATTTTTTCCAGATCTCTTTCTCTGATTTCAATAATCTGTCGTCCAGATAGAGTACCAGCATCTGCTCCTCGGTATCGGCTTACGTAAGCTCGAGATCGAGTGAATGGTTGAGCAGGAGCAAAGTACATAGAGTCGGTAAACTGAATGTATCTGGTCCGGTCACCAGCTTTTGCACCGTCAAGAGGCTCTACTAGCTCTCTAATTGGGTCTTCAGGTTCGTCCATTTCTTCGAGTGGTGGGTGGACGCTTGGGTATTCCTCACCAGGAGCTCTGTGACCTAAGATTTTTACTACATCTTCGTCAGAGATCTCCCTTAACTTTTCTAATTCATATTCAGGGTTACAGAAATTTCTTCTGTTTTGGGCAACCTTTGTAGTTCCGGGATAATATTGTGCCATATCATGCACCTCCTAATGCTAACTTAACTTTTCTAATAATCTCATCCAACTTTTCTTGGGGACAAGTTTCTCCTCGTATTACGCCACTAACAATATCAACTATTTTTCCTTTAGTTTTGGGGTTTTCAGGCATCACTAATCTAGTTTTAACACCTATTTTTGCAAAATCTTCAAAGTCAACCGGGTATTCACAAATAATGACGCAAGGTTTATCAACATTCCGCAATATCAGTCTGGCTTTATATGTAATGTGAGATTTCACACCACCCAAATGAACCACTAGAACCTTGTGTCTTTTCATTTGCTCAATCTCCTTAGGAGTTAAGCCAAAAAGACTTCCTACACCAGAACTTGGAGCATCTTGAGGAACTCCCGCTCCTGCATTTAACACCAGAGTACTAGTCATCAAATTTGCTTCCCTTAGAGCAAATGTTATTTCACAAACGGGCTTAGTAATATGTCGCCTTCCGGGGGACATGGCCACAGCCAGTATTTCACTACCGCACTCAGCAAAAGTACCCCTTTGTGCTATTCCGCCTCCTTCACCCATCCCCATTGTTTCTCTACAGTCTACAACGTGGGTGCATTTACCAATCATCTAAAAGTTCCTATTGTGTTTTTAATTATATTCCATCGTTAGTAAATCAAAAATGGTTCTTCTAAATCAATTAAAAGAATTCATCCGTCTTCACTAGTAAATCAATTTTCTCTCCTATTGACATTAGATTTCTCTTATGTCGGATGCTTGGCATTTGCTGGAGGGAGTCTTTGTCTACGAATAAACATTTTTTTGATAGTTTAATATCATAAATGTCATTCAATAGTCTTTCCGTTGTATCTGCTCCTAAAAGCCTATGCGGAAAAATTTCCATATCCATTGGTTAGTAAGCCCCCAGAAAATAGTGAGATTATTTAAATGTCGCCTTTTATGTCGGCAGCTGCCTCCACGACATATTTAAGTGGTTCTCGGAATTCGTCCACTTGGCTGAACACTTCTTTGATTAGTCCAGAGGTTGCTTCAGGGGAGAACATCTGGGTACCTGCGTCAAGAGACATTGCAGCAGCTACACAAGGTATAGCAAACCCTTTACTGTGTCTAGTTACGATGTGGTTTCCATTGAAGATACCAGGACCTCCACCACCGTAGATAGAGTGACTGAAGAAAGAGAATCCTACAGCTACACCTTCAGTTCTACCGAAGTCTACACTTGGTAATCCAGTTTCGAATTCAATTGAATCATTGTAGTATAATAGAGTGGATGATACACCTTGAGCAGCACGAGCAGCACCTTGGTTTACCATGGTAGCAGCCATTACACCAGCAGCAGCATAAGCATTCCATTTAGCTAAGTCGTCGGTTCCGTATACTTTGAATCCATTTAGATCTTTTTCTACACCTATAACACCGTCTTCAGCAGCTCGGTCAACTATGTCTGCGATTACAGATCCTACAGTACCTTCAGCACCGTTGGATTTGACCAGATCATATACTACATTGTCTGCGTTCATACCTTGGTAAGCTAATCCTAATAAGTGCATTCTTTCAAATGCTCCTACAGCATCACCCATTTCAAACATAGCTGCTTGTTCTAAGATACTTGATAGAGCAGCAGATTGCATGGTGTTTTTCAATGTGGTAGCAACCACGTGGTTCACCATAATGTTTCTTAGGGCGTATCCTGGACCTTCTAATTTTTGCGGAATGTCCAGCATGGTAGCAATGTTAGCACCCATGTATTCTACAGATTGTGGGTATCTACCCAGAACAGCTGCCTTAATCATGTTTGCATCGTACATAGAGATGTCAAACTCGCTGATTATGGCTTGCACAAACGCAGTAGCAGTTACTAATGGTGCAGCAGAGTATTCTGCAGCAGCATCAAATCTAGCTGTTGGTAATTGTACTAAAACCTTTTTTCCACCAGAAAGTAACTCTACCTTAGTGTCGTCACCCTCGGTTACTTGGATCATTTCTTTAGCGGTTGCAGCAATTGAGTCTGCACTACCTACTATATCGAGATCCAATTCTCTTCCTAAAATTTTACAGGCAGGTCCACCAACTTTGGCAGCCTTCAAGGCGTTTTCTATACCTTCTAAGTTCACAGCTACTGTCCTCTTAATACCTTGAACAATACTTTTAATAGCTGGGTTACGTAGCGGACTTAGAGCTTCTAGTGGTACTTGTTCTTCGACGAGGTTACCTCTGTCGTCATACAAGTCGATCTTATCATCAAACTTCGCCATTTTTTCCCTCCTAACAATTAATTTCCGTATACACACCTCATGAACGTTGCATATTTTATGCATTTTAAATAATTTCGCTTTGAGGAAGTGCAATTGGCACTTTAGTTAGTATACGAACCTTCCTTTAGTTCAATATATATTATTAAACTTTCTTTCCGGTACAAGTAGAAAGACTTATAAGGAGTAAACTCACAAGTTTTATATAGTTTAAGCATAAGGCCATTAATACTTTTTTTAGAGGTTATAATCATTCAATTCTTAGAAAATTCACGAATATTTACACGGATTTAATTAAAAGCTATTTTTAATAGATTATACACTATTCCTAGCATTATAATCATGTATTTAATTAATAAATTTTTATTGATTCGAAGCAGTGCCTAAAAAATTCTATTTATAATATCTTTGTTTTAATTTTAAAGCAGAATATTAGATTTTTATTAAATTTAAATAATTAATAACAAATAAATTATAATAATAGGTCATCAAAAGCCATATTATAATTTATAATAATTGTAATAATAAATTAAATTTAAATACAAAGTTATTTATTTTAATAAAAACCAAATTGTAGCATGCAAATAATAGCAGATGTAGGTGGTATTCCTGGAAAAGACTGTAGAGGATTCTGTAAATACTGTTATTTCCGAAAAGTAAAGGAATCCCACCCCTTAGGATGTAGAAACTGCTCACCAGCAAAAGTAGGTTGTGAAACCTGCAATGAGGGAGTGGCAGAAACTAAAAATGAGTTTATACCACCATTCTTAGTGGCCAGCACTGTACAGAACACCTTGATGATGGGTGAATTTAGAGATAGTGATCTTAAAATTAATATCAGCGGCGGGGGAGACGTCAGTTGTTATCCTCAATTGGAAGAGCTAACTGCTACCTTTCATCAGTTTGGAATTCCCATGCACCTAGGCTATACCAGTGGAAAAGGAATTGATGATGTTCAAATGGCTTCTAATCTAATAAATCACGGGGTAGAAGAAGTTACTTTCACTTTGTTTGCCGCTGATGCCGGTCTTAGAAAGAAGTGGATGTCGGATCCTAACCCCGAAGTATCTCTCGAAGCGGTAAAAAGATTTTCTGAAAGTTGTGAGGTTCATGCCGCCTCAGTTATTATTCCTGGTGTGAATGATGGCAAAGTTTTAAGGGAAACTTGTGTTAAGTTAGAAGATTGGGGTGCAGAAGCATTGATTTTAATGAGGTTTGCCAATTATACACATCAAGGATTGATATTAGGTAATGAACCGCTCATCAAAGACATTGAACCACATAATATCCACGAATTCGAGGAATTAGTTCGTGAAATTAATAATGAATTTAATTTAAGAGTTACAGGAACACCAGTATGTGATCCAGAAACAGAAGCCCCATTTGCCATTTCTTTAGACAAAAATAAGGCATTTTTACAGTTTATTCCAGAAATAACTGGAGAAGCAACTATTTTAACCAGCTCTGTGGCCGCACCTTACATCCAGAGAATAATAGATAATCTGGAAGCAGGAGATAAGGTAAATGTCTATGCCGTGGAGAAAGATATTGGTTGTCTGATTACCATAGAAGATTTAAAAGCAGTTGACTTAAAGGAACTCAAAGAAACGGTCATTATCCCTGGAAGAGCATTTGTTCATGACGCGGAGGCTCAAAAAGTCCTCAGTCAAGACGGAGTAGATCGTTTAGTGGCCCGTGGCCCAGACAAACTTACTGTCGATGGAGAAATGAGCAGTACTCTTACTAGAGAAGATGTTATTGAAAAAGAGTTGGAAGCATTTAGAGATTTAGTTGGTGCTATAAACTTCTTTGGCATTCAAAAAAATATTTAAAATTGGTTATTTTTTCTTAAATTACCTTATTTTTTTAACTAAATCTTATTTAATGATTTTTTATTTTAAAATATGAAATAATAATAATAATAATAATAATAATAATAATAATTAATAAAAGATATAATTAGAATAATAAAAATAAGTATTGAATATTCATTTATTTTTAGTTTCAGTGATTTGAAGGTTCTAATTCTATGACTGTGATCTCATTACGAGATCCCAATCGCATAGGTGGGCCCCAAGTCCCGGTACCCGCTGAAACATATAGATGGTCCTTTCCTTTTTTGTATAACCCACCTAAATAAGGGAAAACTAATTTTACAAGTAAATTAAATGGATAAAACTGTCCATGGTGAGTGTGGCCCGATAGCTGTAGATCTATTCCATTTTCTCGTGCGGCATCCCATTCAGAAGGTAGGTGGTACATTAATATGGCTGCTTGCTCCGGGTCAAAATTTATTTCATTTAGAACATTTCGAAGATTATTTCTTCTCATAGAATATGCTGCTCCAATTATCTGAATCCCTTTAAATTCAATCATATCATTTTCCAGTATATGCACATCTGCAAATTTTAAAGCCCTGAATACATTTTCTATGCCGAAATAAGAATCATGATTTCCAGGAGTAAAGAATATTGGCATTTTAAGTTCTTTAAATGGGTAAAAAGTATTTTCATAAATAGCTGAGCTTCCATCAGCCAGATCTCCAGTTATCAAAACGGCATCAGGATTAATATCTTTTATTTTACTTACAACTCTTTTTAAAAATCCTGAATTTCTAACGGAACCGATATGAACATCTGAAAGCTGAACAAGATTAATAGGGGAATCTAATTTATCAATAGGTATTTTTATGTGCTTCTCGTGTGCATTGTAAGAATTTATTAATGAATAAATGGTGATTATAGAAACTAAAGCAATAATAAGTGTTCCAGCGACTTCTAACGGGATAGGGATGATTAATCTGATTAAAAAAATCGCAATAATAACCCAAGCAAAGTATAGTGCTATGCCCATCCAGGTTGTAGAAAAAAGATAAATTGCCTTAGATAAAAAATTAGATGATTTTTGTTCAACTATCATAGAAACTGGGAAAGAAATAGTTGCTAATCCTATGAAAAGGTAAATGTAGTTTAGATTTATGCCCTGGAAAAACGTGGACAAGCTAATAAATACAAAATAGTTCAATGCCAAGTATCCTAAAGAAAGGAATGCTGCAAATGCCGTAAGCTGTAAAATCCTTGACTTTTCCATGATTATTAATCCCATAAATTAATTTATATGCGTTATATGTTTATATGCACCCGATGATTACAACTCAGTGCCAATTAGTAGTAATTAACTGATTATATTAATTTATTTGAATTTTAGTGATTAATACATTTTTAATCCAATAATTGTTTTAAACAATTGAGCTTTCACTTAAAAGTTTCACTAAGATATAATCATACATTTTTGAACGAGTTATCTCCGAAATATCATCTAAATAGTATTTATTTATCTTAACTTGACGTATTTGTTCATTATATTGTTCATAATTTAATTTTACTCTCACCCCATCCAGTTGACTGGTAACAGGAGTAGGTGAATACACATCAGCAATAGCTGGAACCTGATTTTCAATTTCAGTTTTTACCAGTATTGATGGAACTAAAGGAGGATCTTGAGCCATATCACGCCTTTTAGAATCAAGAATATCTTCCACTACTTCCACCAGTTTTCGAAGAGCCCTTATATCCTCACCACGCTTTAATCTACGAGGGATTCGACCCAGACCACTTATATAAGCATCAGCGCCCGGAAGATCTTTAACATCCATTTCAGGAGCACCAGTAACTACAACTGGAATATTTATATCATCAAAAAGATGTGTTTTATCTTTTATACATTGTTCAAAGCTTCCTAATGCAAATACTGCTAAGTCATGTTCTTCAATGAGTCTTTTTTCATCCTCAGATATCCTAGAAATTCCTTTTCCTGCCCCTCGAGCCAGACCAATCATATTATCCTTTGCTCCGAAACGTCGTAAATATTCAGATATATCACAAGCCGAATGAGGAAGGTGATGGCGGGCCAAGGTAGGAGATACTATGGCAATTTCAGTGCCAGCCATAGGTGCTATTTTAATCGTTCCCATGAGCTCTTTGGCCTTTTCTTTGACTTTTTCCACATCTTCTAGAGGTACTGCCAAAGTAAGAATTATGTCCATTTGAAGAGTATTTTCCTGGAGTACAAAACCTCCCATATCTTCAATAAGCTCTTTTATTTCTTCATTTTTATGGACTCCACCAGTGTAAGTTAGGGTTTCATACATAATTCTCCCTCCAATAATTTATATCTCATAGTGGCCCTTTCTAGAGGATTTATGGGAACATCCCCATGTGAAGGAACTTTAATATATTTTACAAAAACAATGTCAGTATTATCGTTTTTAGAGAAATTTTCTGCATTTTTTGAAAGGCCACATTGGGCATTGCTATGCGAAATTACTTCATCCTTTTTAATTTGATTTTCCAAATAATCTGGAAAAACTACATAATCCGGGTTTTCATCAGCTACATCGAAACCCATGTCTTCTATAATGTCTTTAAGAAATTGTGAATAAACTTTGACTTTAATTTTTCTATTATTTTCACTAAGTATTTTTTTCTGATGAGAATCTGCCCATGGAGAAATTTTAGATATGCTTTTAGACAAATCTGAACTTAAATTTTGATTAGATACTGGGGGATTCAATATTTCTACCGTTTTTAAAACACTTTCATGTATCTGAGAAAATGTATTTAATTTTACCTTTAATGAGTCCATAAAAGTTTCCGTTTCTGATAGAACAACTGCAAAGTCAGCCTGCTCTTTGTCAGGTTCTTTATTAATCATGTACTCATTAATTCCAGCCATTATTAAAATTTCTTCACACATGGGAGTGGTAACAATCTTCATGAGTTCACCCAAATATATAATCAAATCTTATAGAAAAATTATAGTTTTTTTAGCTAATATATTGTTAGATTCATAATATTTAAAGCATCTTTAAGATATATCAAATATGGAAGTCGTGAAAATATGAAAGTTAGTTTAAGCTTAGAAAAATCTGATTCCAATGATTTATCCATAATGGTAGATGTTTTAAGAGCAAGTACTACAATTACAATGGCTTTAAATCATTTTAAAAAAGTTATTCCAGTTGTTGATCACAAAGAAGCTATTAAAATCGCTTCTGAAAAGGAGGCCATAATTGCGGGTGAACGTAGAGGTGCGACATTAGAGGGATTTGATGCTGGAAATTCACCTATTGAAATTCAAAAACTTAAGGGGAAAACTCTAGTACTTACTACCAGTAATGGAACTCGAATAATGGAAGGAATGAAATCCCAAATTTTGGTAGGGTGTTTTACTAATGCCCAAGCCGTTGCCGCCGCAGCTAAAGAATTGGCCAATGAGGAAATAGAAGTTGTTATGGCTGGTGTAGAAGGTCGTTTTGCCATTGAAGATTTTTTAGGTGCCGGAGAAATAATTTCAAATCTTCAAAATGAAAATTTAGATGAATATGGTCAGGCCGCAGTTATGGCTGTTCAAAATAAGGATTTAGTAGAATATAATATTTTGAAATCCCGTTCGGCACGGAGATTGAGTGAAATAGGGTTTAAAAAAGACGTTGAGTTTTGCCTACAGCGAAATATTTCGGATAATGTACCCATATTCCGTGAACATTCACTTGAAAAATACTGATTAATTACTGATTTATTTTTAATTCTTTTAGGGAGTTATACTAAATATATTAGAATATATTAATATATATTTTATATTAACATATTATTATATATTTAATATAACTAATATATGTTATAATAAAAAAATAAGTTAATATATATAATATAGTATACCAATTTTAAGAATATTTTTTTTTGAAATGTTTTTATTTTTTAAATGAATATAATAAATAATCATTTAAAACCAAAGAATATTATTAAATTATAACCAGTATTTGAAAAAGAAGTTTAGTTAGAAATAATATAAATAATAATAAAATAATAATTTTTATTATTAAATTAAAAGTTACACAATATAAAGCAGATTAGTATACTGGCTGGCTTAAGTATATTAACCTGCATATTAAATTTATTAAAATTAATAAAAATATTTTTATTTTTATTTATACAATTTAATTTAATTCTTGAAAATCAAAATTAATTAATTAAACTATAATTACAAGTGAAATTTAATGATACGCGAATGCTTAAAAATAATTGGAACCGCCCACGTTTCTGAAAAAAGTGTGGAAGAAGTTAAAAATGCTATACTGGAAGATAAACCTCAAGTCGTAGCAATAGAACTCGACGCAGGGCGATATCAAAGACTAATGCGGGAAAAGTCAGGTATAGAAGAGAAAACTGAAATTTCCGTATCTGATATCATCAAAGGAGACAATATTGGATTATTCCTTATCAGCGGTCTTTTGACGTATATGCAGAAAAAGATTGGTAGTGATTTAGGCGTTAAACCCGGAGCGGAGATGCTGGCCGCTATTGAAGCTGCAGAAGAAGTTGAAGCTAAAATAGCCCTTATTGATCGAGATATAAATTTAACTCTCAAAAGGGCCATGAGTGCCATGAGTTTCATTGAAAAGGCCAAATTCGTATTTGGGCTGTTAACTTCTCTTTTTCAAAAAGATGAAGAACTAGGTGATATTGAAAGTCTAAAAGAAGTAGATAATCTAAATGAAGTAATGGAATACTTCAAAGAAATGTCTCCTTCAGCGTATAAAGTCTTGGTAGATGAAAGAGATGCCTTCATGGTCCATAGAATTCAGAATATTGAAGAAGACTATATAATTGCAGTGGTAGGTGCTGGACACCAACCCGGTATGAATAGATATCTAGATAATCCTGAAGATTTGCCACCTATAAGTGATCTTTTAAGGCTTGAAAAGTCCAAAATACCCCTGGGAAAAATCATTTTGTTCTCCATTCCTGTAATTTTCGTGGTGATATTTTTTCTGGCTTTTATTAATGGTATTGATATAAAAACAGGGCTTTTAGAATTTGTTTTAATAGTAGGAGGATTTGCTGCAATAGGATCCCTATTATCCGGGTCAAAAATACAATCGGCAGTTGTGGCATTTTTAGCAGCACCTCTAACCATTCTTCACCCCCTTTTAGCTGCTGGATGGTTTTCTGGATTAGTAGAAGCAAAGTTAAGACATGTGGGATCAGATGCTCTTCACGATTTTGCTAAAGCAGAAAGTCTTAAAGATTATTGGGCCAATGACTTAGTTAGAGTAATTTTAGTAGTAATAGGGACCAATTTAGGTTGTATGATTGGTGGTTTTATAACCATTCCCCAAGTTATATTACCTATATTCGGAAAATTGCTTGGCTGGTCATGAAACATGATTAATGAATAAAATAAGTTATTATTTATTAAAATCAAAGGAATATTAATAAAAAATATAAATAATTAATAAAAAATATAAATATATTCATGGCGATTTAAATGTATTTAATTTTCCGTTGCGACTGTGGGCGTGGTATGTACGCCAAAGAAGGTGTGGCCACCAGAAAATGTGTCTGTGGTAAAACCATTAAGGTCAAAACACGACGTATTATAAAAAAAGTAGAAGATTACCAGACCGCTTCGGATGAAGTTAGAGATCTGCAAGAAGAGAAGTATGGTGGAACCTTTTTTACCACTGCAGATAAGGTAAAATAAGTCCCTAAATATTATTTCATTAGATTTCTATTCTTATTTCAATTTAATTTTATTTATTAATATTCCGAAATTAAATAGAATCCAACTGGAAATTGTATAATCAAGCCATATTATTTTTAATTATTTCTTTCATCTCACAGGCCTTGCAAATAACCCCGGAAGAAGGTTCACCGCAACTCTGACATCCACTTAAATTGGTCAGACTCTTTTTTGAAATATCATTCTTAGCAGAACTTTTTTGGATAAAAGTCTTGGTAAAAGAATCCAATATTGCTTTTTTGGTTCCCGGTTCCCTGGACTCAGCACGGTTTAAAAAATCCTTTGTTTTAGCCCGCAATGAAAGATTAGAATAAGGACATTCATCAAAATGAACTTCAATATCATTTAAAACGGCCCAGATACCCACTTCCTTTTCTGGAATATTCCATAAAGGTTTAATTCTTGGAATAAGCTGAGGATGGATAACATCCAGTTTAGGTCCGAATTTAGAAAACTTCACCAGATCTGCTCGGGCAAAACTCATTAAAAATGATTGTATTTCATCATCCAGATTATGGCCTGTGGCTATTTTTGATGCGCCTATTTCATAAGCAGTTTTATTTAGAATATTTCTTCTAAAAACGCCACAGGGCATACAAGCACTTTTAAAAAATGAATAAACTTCATCTAATGTAAAACCAGCTTCTTCTTTAAAAGATTTAGTTAATAGTTTAACACCCAGTAGATCCGCATTCTTTTGTGCAGCTTCCATACCATGACTACGATAACCTTCAATCCCCTCATCAACAGCAATGGCCACCATTTCAAAGTCCAGCTCTGCTTGTAACTCATGGAGCATGTGTAAAGTCAAAACACTATCTTTTCCTCCAGAAAGAGCCAAAGCAATTAATTCACCTTCTTGAATAAGATCCCATTCGCTTATTAGATCCATTATCCTTTTTTTGATGTTTACATTGAATTCATCTTTTTGAAGGTATTTCATAAAAATTATATTTATGGTCAAACATATAAAATTTCATGATTACTGCAGAAATAACCATCATCCCTATTGGAACTGAAAGTACTAGTTTAAGCAGTTATGTTGCTGCGGCAGTAGATGCACTGGATAAAATAGGAATCAAATACCAGTTATCTGGTATGGGTACCCAAATAGAATCCAATAATCCTCAAGAGCTTTTTAAAGCAATTGAAGTGGCCCATGAAGCTGTTTTTGCAAAAGGTGCTGATAGAGTTTCCACTAGTATAAAAATAGATGATAGGCGAGATAAAAATAGAGGCCTGGTAGATAAAGTCTTATCTGTTGAAAAAAAGCTTTGAAAACTTATTAATTAATTATTAATTTTAAAAAAGCTATTAAAAGGATAAATAAGATTAAATAATATTAATTAAGCTCAAATAAAGAAAAAAAGAATAAATAATATTTAAATTGAAATTTAAATAAATTTTATTAAGCTTAAACAGAAAGAATAAACTTAAACAAATCTCATACTAGCATCTTCTAATACTTGAACTATTTTTTCCAGATCTTCTACTTTTAAATTAGGATGTACTGGTATAGAAAGTACTTCTAAAGCTGCTTTTTCGGCCTCAGGACATTCATCACTAAATCCAAGGTTTTGATAAAGTTCCTGCTTGTAAATAGGAATAGGATAATGAATTCCAGTTCCCACACCATTTTCGTTTATAAATTTTATCCAATCATCACGAGAACCTTTTTCAACACGTATAGTAAATTGGTGGAACACGTGCTTAACTTCATCCATAATATAAGGAGCTTTAATACCATCAATTTCATTTATATGCTCGCTTAAGTAAGCTGCATTTTCAATTCTCTTTAGATTAAATTTATCTAGTTTTTTCAATTGTGCCACACCAATTGCTGCTGAAATATCAGTCATTCGGAAGTTGTAACCTAAAACAGAATGTTGATATCTTTCTTTTTCACCATGGGCCCTTAATATACGTATTTTATCAGCCATTTCTTTATTATTAGTAGTTACAATGCCCCCCTCACTGGTGGTCATGTTTTTGGTGGGATAAAAACTGAAACAGGCCATATCACCCAATTCACCGGCCATATCACCATGATAAATTGCACCATGGGCCTGAGCAGCATCTTCAATAACTACCAAATTGTTTTCTGATGCAATTTGAGATATAATCCCCATATCTGCTGGTTGCCCATATAAGTGTACAGGCAATATTGCTTTAGTTTTAGAAGTTATGGCTTCTTCAATTTTCTGAGGATCTATATTATATGTTTGCGGATTTATATCAACAAAAACCGGTTTTGCTCCTGTGTAGAGAATTGAATTACCCGTGGCGGCGAAACTAAATGGTGTGGTAATTACTTCGTCTCCTTCTCCCACACCCGCAGCTAAAAGGGCCAGATGAAGAGCAGTTGTTCCAGAACTGACAGCTACTGCATATTCAGTTCCAACATAATTAGCAAATTTTTCCTCGAATTCCGCTACTTTCGGTCCCTGTGCAATAAAACCTGATTTTAAGACTTTTACTACTTCTTGGATCTCTTCGTCTTCGATAATGGGGTTGGCAATGGGTATCATAACTACACCTAGTTTTAAAATTTGAATGAAATTTAATCAAGAAAATTTTTTATAAATTTATTTAATGATGATCAATTAGAATATAACTTAATCCTAGCTATTCATGTAATATTCGTTTAGATTTAACTCAATCATCCCTGATATGTTTAATTCATTTCTTTTAATAATTAAATATTTACTTATTTTTTAATATTACATATTATAATCTTAATTATTTAAGAATAATAAATTTAAATTAGCTTATTAAAAAATAAAGAAAAAGACAAAGAATTTCTAAATTATCTAAAAATTAGAAGTTATCCTTTAAAAATTCTTAAAACATCCTCTTTTCGATTTCGGAATAATAAATATATTAAAACTGCCGCCGCCAGAATCAAAAACAATGGAGCAGCATATGGATCAGATGGACTGACAATTATAGAGGGTAAATTTCCCAATCCCCCATCAGGAGAGCTGTGAATTACACTGACATAAATATTGTTTATTATGTGCACCCCAATGGCCATTTCAATACCATCATCGGCCAGGGTAATGATTCCCAGCATCAATCCTATGATAAACGTCCCAGATACGATAGAAAGACTAAGGATTATTGTGCTACCATTCCACCAATGCAATAGAGAAAAAATCAGGGAAGTTACTAAAAGAACAACCCATGGCTTTTTAAATTTATCAAATATGTATAAACTAATTCCCAATACCAAACGTCTAATTAAACTAATTTTTCGCATTAAATATAATAATAAACGATTTTTAGGTGACCAGTTTCCGATTAAACTAACTCCCTGCACCAAATATCCTCTGAAAAATACTTCTTCAAAGGAGGCCTGTATGGGAAATGCGATTAGAGCCAGCAATGCAAGAATCCAAAAATTATTTTGGAGATTAAAAGATATTTTAAAGCTCCCCGGATCAATTAGATATGATATTAAATCCAATACCAGAAGGATAGCAAACCAGTAAATAGCCCCTTTTCCTATTCTACTCCAACGCACTTTATTTCTAGTATTAATAACTGAAATAAGCTTTTTTTTCTGTAAAACCTTTAAAGATAGGCCTAAAAAAAAGAAAGATAGAGAAAAGCTTAGTCCAACTAAAAATATTATAAATATGGGGTTTGCCAGCAGTTGATAAATAATAGCCGTATCAAAATTCTGATTAAATGCTGCCTGATTAAACACTGCCCATACGACAATCAATACGCCTAATAGTGCCCCTGCAACTAAACTAGCCACGCCTAAACATAAAATTATAGTTGTTAGATATCGCCAGATACTATTTTTACCAGATTTAGCATTATTAAGAAATGGGATATTGGAAATAAAATCAGACATCTTTCGCCTCCAGTTATGAATTTCAATATATTGCATAATTTCAATATCCCTAATATTTAATAAGTTTTTAATATAGTTTTTTTAAAATAGTTATAAGAATATTTAAAATAATCAAAAAGAAATCTATTTTTACTAAAAAATTAATTAATTTAAAGGACATTTAAGAAATATAAGAAATTATCTTTCATTATAATAATAAATAAATCTCATAAAGTTCGATTCAGTGATTAAAATGAACAATAAACACATTCAAGAGGGATTAGTAAAGATAATAGTTCCAGAATTTGATAAAGTATCTGCTAAGGCCCCTGTATTTTACAATCCCGCCATGGAACTCAATAGGGATCTTTCAATTTTAGCTTTGCAAAAATTCCAAATGGATTTAGGAGAAGATATAAATGTCTGCGATGCATTTGGTGGAAGTGGAATTAGAGGAATAAGGTACTCCAAAGAAATTTCTGGAGTTTCCAAAGTAGTGGTCAATGACATCAGCCCTCTGGCTGTTAAATTCACCAAAGAAAATGCCAATTTAAATGAAGTTGAAAACCTTGAAATTTCACAAACTGATGCTAATATGGCTTTAAGAGAAAGAAGAGGAGAATTTGATGTGGTGGACATCGACCCCTTTGGTACCCCATCATATTTCATTGATTCTGTGGCCAACTCTTTAAAATCAGACAGTTTATTATGTATAACCGCTACAGACACTTCTGCCCTTTGTGGAACTTATAAAGAACCATGTATTCGTAAATATAATGCTGTTCCACTGAAAACAGAATACTGTCACGAAAATGGAATAAGAATACTGGCCGGTTTTGTGGCCATGACCTTTGCTAAGTATAAAAAGAGCGTATTAATCAAATTTTCCCACAGTAGCGAGCATTACATGCGAATTTATTTCCAGATTCAAAAAGGAGCTAAAGAAGCCGATGAATCACTTAAAAACATGGGATTCATTATTCATTGCAGAAAATGTTTGTTTAGGCAAACTATAAACGGTCTGGCCCCGCATATTCCAGATAAATGCCCAGAATGTGGCGAAAAAACTAGAGTCGGTGGGCCTCTCTGGTTAGGCCATATACAGGATTCTGATTTTTTAGAAGGAATGATTGGTTTATCTGAAGAAAAAGAACTTAATAAAGAAAAACAACTTTTAAAACTATTAAATAGGTGTTTAGAAGAGTCTAAAATGCCAGCCACATACTATGACCTGCATGTGGTCTGTAAAAAGTTGAAAATAAGCTCTCCTTCAATTTTAGATGTTATGGAAATGCTTGAAAATGAAGGATTTTTAGTTTCCAGAACCCATTACAGGCCTACTGGAATTAAAACTGATGCTTCTTTAACTAAAATTGAAGAAATAATAGAAAACTTGAATCCAGACTAAAACTGACTAATAAAATAACTATTTTTCTGCACACTTAACAAATGAATTTATATGATTGATATTACAATAGAATAATATGGCAAATGCCAAAAATTGTATTGATAATATCTATGGAGGTGCATGAAAATGGATATTGGAGAAATTGTATCTGATTCAATTAAATATCCTCTTTCTGACTTGAAAAAAGTGTTAATATTAGGATTTATGTTCTTGATTAGTTTTTTAATTGTACCTATATTTCTTGTAATGGGTTACGGTTTTAGAGCATTAAAAGCATCAATAGCCGGTGCAGAAGAACTTCCTGAATACGATGAATGGGGAGAAATGTTCGTTGATGGGCTAAAAGTCTTTGTTGTGCAATTCGTTTATTTCTTGATTCCAGCTTTAATAATAATTATTGGGTCCTGGGCATCTATTGCAGCATTGGCAGCAGCTTCTACAACTGGAACCATGACTGACCCAACTGCATTTATTGGAATAATTAGTGGAACTGTTTTAATAGGTGGAATAGTAGCTATAATTCTTGGATTAATAGCCACCATTGCTCTGGCCAATATGGCCTATAATGACAGTGAACTAGGTGCTGCTTTCCGATTCGGTGAAATAATGAACATTATTTCTCAAATTGGATGGGTTGACTACATAATCTGGTATGTTGTGATAATCATTATATCCATGATAATTGGAATAATATCTGGAGTTATCCAAATAATACCAATTATAGGAACTTTAGTAGCAATTTTAGTAATTGTACCGTATGCACAGCTGTTCTTCTACAGAGCACTAGCATTACTATACGCCTACGATTAATTAATCCCTAATTTTTTTATTTTTATTTTTGAAGTTGTTTTATATACTTATTTTAATTTAAAGTTAAAATAAATCACCTATTTAGTAGAAATCCTTTATTTTTTTAATTATTTTTTAATTTTAGCAACAATTATAAGATTAATAGACAAATCAAGTTACTCAATAATATTAAATAATAATGAATAATTTTTCATTAAAATATTTTTTTTAAATTAATTCACTAAATTGAGTTCAAATAACAAAAAAAGTAGATTTCACAGTATAATGTTCACACACCTAAGCATTAAAAGGACAAATAATAAATATAACTTAAATTAAGTTAAACATTGTTCAAGAAAAATAATCGGTGACTATATGGAAATAAAAATTGATCCTGAGCTAGTTAAAATAGACGAAATAGACAAAGAAATAATTAATCTGCTTAATGAAGACGGCCGAATGTCTTACCGGAAAATATCTCGGGATTTGGGAATATCCGTGGGGACCGTCCATAACCGAGTGGATAAATTAATGAAAACAGGAGTTATCCGAAAATTTGTACCACTGATTGACCATTCTTGCTTAGGATACAAATTAACAGCCATCATAGGTGTCAGAGTTAAAGGCGGATTTTTAAAAAACTGGGAAACCCAGACCGCTTACAATAAAAACGTTCTTGGAGTTTATGATGTTACTGGAGAATTTGATGCCATATTAATAGCAAAATTTAAAGATACTAGTGAATTAGATATGTTCATTAAAGAATTACTAAAAGAACCAAATGTGCAGAGGACTTACACCCAAACCGTATTAAATGTAGTTACTGAAGATATGGGATCATCAAAAATCCTTTAAATAGTTTTTTAACATTATTTATCTTAAATTGATGATATAATTCATATTTACTTATTTAGATATTATCTAAATAATTTATTTTAAATTTATTATTCTTAAAAATTCTAAAAAATCCTTGATAAAGTCAATTTATTAAAATTCCAGGATAAGAATATGAAAATAGTTCCACTGGCCTTTGAAAGCCTGGGAGTCCGTTCCATGTGCACCTTTGTTCAAACGGACCAGGAAATACTTATTGATCCCGGCACATCGGTTGCTCCCAAAAGATTCAAACTTCCTCCTTCCCTAGAAGAAATAACTGCCTTAAAGGAAAGTAGAAAGAAAATTATTGAATATTCAAAAAAATCCAATATAATTACCATTAGTCATTATCATCATGACCATTTCACCCCATTTGAAAGCAATAAATTTCTTGAATCCTCTTCAAAAATAGCCTATGAAATATATTCTGGAAAAAAAATATTTTTAAAAAATCCAGATTCAAATATAAATAAAAATCAATCCTCAAGGGCTAAAAAACTTCTTAAAAATCTTAAAAATGTGGATGATACTGAAATAACTTATTCTGATAATCAGGAGTTTCAAATAGGAGAGACCAAAATCAAATTTTCTCCGGCATTGCACCATGGAAGCGATTACAGTCATTTAGGTTACATTGTGGCAGTTTCCATTACTTTTAATGGTGAAAAACTTTTGCATGCTTCTGATGTCCAGGGACCTATATCGGATATGGCATTAGAATATATTTTAAATGAAAATCCAGATAGAATAATTTTAAGTGGTCCGCCGCTCTATCTTTTAGGATACGCCTTATCTCATGAGGATATTACAAAAGCACGGGCTAATTTAGAGAAAATTTGCCAAAAAATCCCCCATGTAGTGGTTGATCATCATTTACTACGAACAAAAAAGGGTTTGGAGTTTATAAATGATATCAATGAAATGGAAAATGTAGATGTGATACCAGCATCATGTATTCTTCAAAAAAAAGCCATTGATTCTTGAATCAGAGAGAAAAACATTATATAAACCATTAAAAACTAAATCAAGCTTAGATAAATATTTAAAATAATGAATTCACCTTGATTTCATTGAAAGATGAATTAAAAATGTTTATTTAAACTATTTAAACAGCTAATGTTAAAAGAGGAATATAAATAATCACCCCAATTATTTTATTTATGATCAGAATGATTATAAAAAGACTTAAATTCTTTTATTATGTCTTCAACCAAATTCAAATTATCGGTATCAAATAAAACCATGTAGTAATCCGTTTTTAAATCATAATCCTTGTTTTCAGAATTATTTTCTTTTTTCTCCTTTATTATCCATGCTAAGGGAATTATATTGAGATTAGATATTTTTCCAGATTTTTGAAATAAAACAGAAATTTTATCTACTGGATAAATCTCTCTATTCTCTAGGGAAAATTTTTTTGCGACCGCCAGCTCTTCAACAGTATCCCACTGAGTGAGAATAGTATCCCAGATTTTTTTATTCATTATCTAAACCTCCTAAATTCCCAAAGAAGTTTAATAACAGATATTCTTGTTAATAATCGTAATAATGCTAGAAAAGGGCCTAAAAGTCGAACTTGAAATGATATATCACTTTCAAAGTCAATTTTTTCCTCCAAAAATGAAGGTTCTGCAAAAATATCTGCTTTTGGTGAGAGGTTAATTACAGCTGCTGCGGCCCAAAAACATCCTAAAATTTTTGCAGTGTCTACAGGACTACTTAATCCGAAAATAAGATAAAAATTAAATTTTTCCAAGTTTATTGATACCCATAAACTCTTAAAAAACTTCAGAAAATGAGGTAATGATTCACCAAACAAAGATAAAATCTTTTTTATATCTTCCCATTTAAATTTACTTAGTTTTGAAGATTTAGAAAATTTTTCCTCTTTTGATTTCTCTTTTTCCGCAGCTAAATCAGTTTTTTGCTCTTTATCTTTCTTCTCATCTATTTCTTCCTTTTCTTCAGGAAATTTTCTGGTAAACAACTTTATTTTGAACCATCGAATTTCAACCAGTCCTTTGACTATTCCACCGTCTTTAAAAAGTTTTAAGGAAATATGGAATGAAAATGATAATAATAAAAGAATAATTGCAACTAGTGCTGCTAGAATGATTAAAAGGGTGGTTATTATGGTCACTCAGATCCACCAGTGTTTTAATTTAAAAATTAAGTCCTAAAAAGTTGAAATTTAAATAACTCACCCGATTTGAGTAAGTAAATTAAGTAAATTTTAATTAAGTTTTAATGGTTTATAATCATTAATAAGATTTTAAACCTATTCTTTCTCAGCTTTCACTTTGATTTTTGCTTTTTTTGGTGTTTCTTTAGGTGTTTTCGGTGTTTCTTTTTCATCCTGTTTCTTTTTCATGTATGATTGGCCTTCTTTCATCACATCAGTAAGTACAGTTCCCACTTCACCTATTGCTTTACTTAATTGGCTTCCAGAAGTTAAATTAAGTACTCTTATACCTTCAGGACCATTTACACCTTTAGTAACTACTACCATAGAAACAGGCTCTACACCCGCTATTGCGCCGGCTCCAGATCCTTTTCCACTACTGCTGCCATCAGGACCTTTACCAGTACCCATACCAGTTCCAAAGGCCATTCCCATTTTCATTACAGGAATTAAAAGTTTATCCTCAGTGGTTATGGCTTCACCAACAAAGTTCTTAATTTCCAGTAATTTCCTCAATTCCTCGACCGTAGTTTTTATAGGATTTTCATCTTCCATTAAAACACCCTCCATTATGGATTATTAATCTTATTAAGAAACTACATTTAAATCCTATTTGTATAGCTAAAATAAATCTAATAAAATAATCTAATAAAATTATTTTAAATCTTAAACTATTTTTAGCCATCAAATAGTATTCAAAAGTATATGTTAGTTATGTGACAAAAGAATAAATAAGTTTCTACTGCAAATATTTTCTAATGTGATTTTATAATAAAAATAATTTCAAAAAGTAAACATTTTTTTGACAAATGGGGAATATTCTAGACAAAAATATACCCAACAACACCCAAATAATAAAAATAATAAAAATAATAATATGATTAAACAGTATCATTTTCAAGCTTTTAACTAAAAAAGAAAAATATACTTAAAACAAAATCAATAGCTAAAAAACTAGAAAATAATACTATCCCTAGTCAATAAGTTAAAAATATTAGCTGAAAACATGATTAACTGGTTTTATGGCAATAGTTTACTCCCCTGAATACAACAAACATCAAGATAAATTCCATATAGAAAATAAGGCCCGAACAGATGCCATAATGAATAATTTGTCTAAGCAAAGTTTTTTTAATAAATTAAATATTATAGCCCCTAGTAGGGCAGATTTAAATCATGTTTTATCCGTCCATACTCCAGAGCATGTCAATTTTATTGATGAATTTTGTAAAAAGGGAGGAGGTAATATTGATTTTGACACTTATGCCACATCCCAAAGCTACCAAACAGCACTCTTATCTGCCGGTGGATCAATTAAAGCATCTAAATTAGTTTTAAACAGAGCAAATAAGAGTGAAAATTGGGCATTTTCTATTTCAAGGCCTCCTGGCCATCATGCCACATCAAATAAGTCCATGGGATTTTGTATATTTAATAATGTGGCCATTGCAGTGGAATATTTGAGAAAAACTTACGGCTTGGAAAGATTTTGCATAGTTGATTTTGATGTTCATTATGGAAATGGAACTGCAGAAATATTTTATAATGATCCTAATGTTCTTTACATCTCTATTCACCAGGATCCCAGAACATTGTTTCCAGGAAAAGGGTTTATTGATGAAGAAGGAGCTGCAGAGGGTAAAGGATATAATTTAAACATTCCCATGCCCCCAGGTTCTAATAATACAGATTATATTTGGATTTTAAAAGAAATCCTTGGGCCGGTGCTTAAAGAATTCAATCCCCAAATACTTTTTGCAGAAGCCGGCTTTGATGGTCATTTAAATGATCCTCTTTCAAGAATAGAATTAACTGAAGACTTTTATTCATGGATAGGCCAGTACCTAATAGAAAAACATCCCCGATTAATATCCTTACTGGAAGGAGGCTATGATTTAAAATCCTTGGCCAATTCCAGCCTTAGTTTCATTGTTTCTATGGATCCTTATTTATTTTTAAGTGAAAATAAAAATGAAAAGTCAAATTTTACTGATAAATTTTCACATCTCCAAATAAATAAAAGCAAAATAAAATATAAATTCAAAGAAGAAATAGAAAAAGAATATCTGGAGAAATTATATATCTCCTCTGAAGTGAAAAAGATTTTATCATCAATAAAAGATAATTTTTCACCATATTTCAAATTTTAAATAAAAAATCTGAAAATTAAATTACTAATTTAAAATTATAAATAATTAAATTAAATATTGATAATAAATTTTATGATAATAATTTGATTATTATTAATATTATTAAATATAACTTGATTAATTAATATAAATAAATTTTAATGATACTGAGGGATTTTATGGAGAAAAATAGATTGAATCAAGCAGAAGATCTAATTAAAAAAGCAGGGAGCAGTAGTAATTCATCAGAAATTATCAAAAAACCTCGCGAAGGCATAATTAATGTCCAAGTTTTTGAAAAAGCACTGAAAGATTTAATAGAAGCTGAAGATTTCATCTATTCCAGCTTACCTTCACACAAACTAAATTTAGAAGACTCTAAATTATTTGCAGGAAAAATGTTAGATGCCCGCGCAAAGATAAATGAAATTCTGGCCGATTTTGGAGTCCTGGAAAAAGTAAAAAATGAAAATAAAATTTCTGACCTTTCAAAAGGCTTACTAATTGTAACCACCAAAAATAACTTCAAAAAAGCACTGGTAAAACTAGGAATAGATGTTCAACAAATAATAGTGGCCGGAGTTCCCCTAGAAGTATCAGATATGAAAGAAATTAACCCTAAAATTCCTGAAGCAGCATTACAAGGTATTTCTAAAAAAATTGAACATACTAAAAATGACATAAATCGGAAAATAGAAAATATAGGATTAAAAAAGGTTTTAGTAATAGCCGAACCAGATATAAATGGTGAAATTCTTGTAAAACGCTCTAAAGAACTTTACAATGCCCATATAAATTTAGAAAGTAATTTAAAGGATATAAGTGCAGATAGACTCATAGAAATACTTTTAGAATATCCTAATTATAATTAATCCTTTTAATAAAATTTTAATTAATTAAATAACCTCTAAAATTATTTTTATTTTATTTATAAAACATTTTATTCCTACAAATAAAAATTAAAGCTATTTATTTCTTTTCTTTTTTTATTATTCAATATAAAATAATATAAACAACTTCTCCATAGTTTATATTTAATAAATATCAATAAAATATCAAACATGAATCAAACGAACGAATTAGTTTGAAATGAATTTAAAAAATGAAATATTTTAAAATAAAATTAATTAAATACCATATGCAATCTCATAAAAAATAATCTCTAAAAATAATCTCTAAATAATAATTCTTTAAATCTAAATAAACGAAATTGAAACGAAATGCCTAATTGTTCTATATTATATTATTTAGAACATATTGGGACTAATCGGGGTGGAAACTTTGGGTTTAGTTTGTTTTCCAGACACACAAGATAACATTCCCAGCATTCCTGTCCATCTTACCCGGGTGGGAGTTACTGGAGTAAAAAAACTGTTAAAAATTGAAAGAGATGTAAGAAGACCTATCATTCTTTTACCAACATTTGATGCATTTGTAGACCTTCCAAGTACTCAACGGGGAATTCATATGTCAAGAAACCCTGAAGCCATTAGCGAAGTACTGGAAGAGACTTTAGAGAATAATACACTGGAAGTTGAATCATTATGCGCTGAAATAGTGAATTCTCTACTAAAAAAGCATAAATATGCAAAAAGGGCCGAAGTGAGCATGAAAAGCGATTACATGTTCATTAAAAAATCGCCAGTTACTAAACATAAAACTCAGGAAATGAGCAAGCTCATGGCCGACGCTATTGGATACCGAAACGGTGACGATGTAGTTATAAGGAAAATGGTTGGTGCTGAAGTAGTCGGGATGACTGTTTGCCCTTGTGCCCAGGAATCTGTTAAAGAATCATCTAAACAGGACCTTTTAGAATTTTTAGATGAAGAAACTACACAAAAAGTTCTGGATACTGTTTCATTTTCTTCACACAACCAGAGAGGTCGTGGAATGGTTATGATTGAAGTCCCACAGGACCATACTATCCGTGCTGAGGATCTAATAAGAATAATAGAAGACTCCATGAGTTCATCAGTCTGTGAACTCCTTAAAAGGCCAGACGAAAATGCAATTGTAGTTCAGGCCCATAAAAATCCCATGTTTGTGGAAGACTGCGTGCGAAATATGGTTCACAAAATCGTGAATGAATATTCTCATCTTCCAGATGACACCATGATAACTGTTAGACAGGTTAATGAAGAAAGTATTCATCGACATAACGCTTTTGCAGAAAAAGTAGCCACCATGGGTGAATTAAAGTACGAAATTGAAGGAATTACAGATAAACAAATTAATTAATGTTAATTCATTTAATTTGATAGTTGATGAATTTTTTAAAGATTAAAAGTTCTTAATTCTTTTTTTAATCTTTAATTACTTTTTAATCTTTAATTGCTTGATTTATACCCATCATTAATTAGATTTCAGGACAAATATGAGAAATCCCAATTAAAATGAAATCTTTAAATAGAAATAATTTATAAAATTAAATTATTATATTTATTTTATTCATAAGCATTAAATCTATGAGGTGTTTTATTGATAAACTTACACAAAGTAGCTGGGAGCATAATGGGGTATCTGGAAGCATTTGATGGATCAAGAGCCGCATTAGATGCAGATAAAATATTGATTGTTCGAGGAAGATCTAGCAAGCGCCTAAAAGCAGAAAATATGGCTGAAGAACTGAATGGACTTATGGCCTCCATTGATGCCCAAGAAATTGATATGTTTTCTGAAGAATCCACTGCATTAATCAGTTTAATGGATGAACAGATAAGATCTAGCGTTGATATTAATGTAGAAACTGATGTTGCTGGCATAGAACGTTTAAAAGAGTCTTTAGAATCTATGAACTGTTTTGTCGAATATAAACTAGGTTTGACCGGTAAGGCAGGTTTTTTTATTGTGATGTGGAAAGATAAAAGTGGAATTGGACCCTGCTTTGTTGAAATTGTACTATCCAATGCAGAAAACTAATTATCAGTTTATTTAAAAAAATAATTCAATTCTATTTTAATTAAATTAAAATGAAATGAAATCTATTTTTAAAATAATAATTAATTAGCAAAAAATTGATGCTTTGATGAAATTAAGAGGCTAGACATCATGAATTTATCCCAATTTTCAAAAAGAGACATATTTAAACTTTTAAGTTGTAAAGGGGACGATATATTAAATTTAATGATGGGTGGAAGTTCTAAAAGAGAAGGGTCAGTTATTACTTTTTCAAAAAATATTTTCATACCATTAACTGAAGTTTGTAGAAACACTTGTGGGTATTGTACCTTTCGTAAAGATCCTGAACAGTTAGGAAATCATTTATTGATGCAATTACCTGAAATAATTTCTAATATAAAAAAATCTGAAAAATATGGTTGTAAAGAAGCTTTATTCACTTTTGGAGAACGTTCTGATGAAATTAAAGATGTTAAAAATCTTTTAGATCGTCTTGGCTTTGGAAATATGAGTGAATACCTATACCACGTTTGTGAGGAAACTTTGAAAAAAACTGGGCTTTTACCACACAGTAATCCTGGAGTGATGAGTAGAAAAGAGCTTAAAATGCTTAAAGAAGTAAATTCTTCCATGGGAATGATGTTAGAAAATTCCAATCCTCGATTAATGGAAACTGAAGCCCATAAAAAAAGTCCTGGTAAAAACCCATGGCTTAGAATACAAACTATAGAAAACGCAGGTAAATTAAAAATTCCATTCACCACAGGAATCTTAATTGGGATTGGAGAAACATTAGAAGAGCGTGCTGAATCACTTTTAGAGCTTCGGCGTATACAAAATAAGTATGGACATATTCAAGAAATAATTATCCAAAATTTCAGATCAAAACCAGGAATTCCTATGGAAAACCATCCTGAACCTTCTCTTTTAGAAATATTAAAAACCGTGGCCGTAGCCAAGATTATTTTTCCAGATGTGAGTATTCAAGTTCCCCCTAACTTGAACCGAGAAACAACTCAAATGTTCATTCTAGCAGGAGCAGATGATTGGGGTGGTGTTTCACCAATAAGCAAAGATTATGTTAATCCAGAGGCCCCCTGGCCCGAAATTGATGAATTAAAACAACTTACAGTTGAGGCTGGATTTTCTATGAAAGAAAGGCTTCCCGTATATCCTCAATTCATCAATTCAGAATTTTTAAATGAAAATATTCTAAAAAAAATAGAATCAATGGATTTAAATAAATAATCAATTTTTATTTTCAAGTCAAATTTCATTAAAATTTATTTAATGTTAATTAGAATCAGTTTCTTTGAATTTGATTATGAATTTAGTGCCTTCACTTTCATCCAGCTTAATTTTTCCTTCAAGTTGTGCAACCAGTGTGCAAACAATTTGAAGCCCTAATGAGTCAGTATATTCAAAATTTAGACCTTCTGGAAGACCAACACCATTATCTCCAACCTGCAAGATAATTTCTTCCCCAATAGAACAAACTGCAATAGATATAAGTGGATTTTCTAAAGATAAGTTGTAATTAGTCAAATAAACTGATTTTAAGGGAGATATCTCATCTGATTCTAAATCATCTTCAGATGCATCACCTATTTCCAGTGGAGCATAGTTATCTAAAACTTTCTGTTCTGGAAAAGCATATTTGAAACTGTTAGAAATTAGTTCATTTAAAATTAATCCACAAGTTATAGCTTGATCTATGTCTAATAAAACATCCCCTACATCAATAATGACTTCAATACCATTTTGGTGAGCATATGAATTTTCAAGAGAACTTACCAAACTTCTAACATATTCTGAAAAATCTACTTTTTCCATGCCCTGTGATCCATACAATTTTTCATGGATTAATGCCATAGACCTTATTCGATTTTGACTATCCTCAAACATGACTTTTGTTTTTTTATCATCCACATGTTCTGATTGAAGACCAATCAAACTGGAAATAACTTGCATATTGTTTTTAACCCTGTGATGAACCTCCTTTAGAAGAATTTCCTTTTCTTTTAAAGATGATTTAATCTTATTTTCCATTTTTTTACGATAAGTTACATCTCTAATGGTTACAATGAATCCTTTAGAGTTCCCTTTAGAATCTTGAGTGAGTGCCATATTCATTTCAGCCACGAAAATTTCACCATCTTTTTTCCGGGCTTTATGTTCAATGTTTCTAAGTGCACCCCTTTTAACAACAATGTCCATGTTTTTCGAAAATAAATCATTTTCTTCCGGAATTAAAATATCAAAAATAGTCTCTGAAACCAGCTTTTTTTTATCATCCCATCCCATCATAAAGGATGCCTTTTCAGAAACATAAGTTATTTCACCATCTAAATCCGTAGCGATGAAACCGTCCGGACTAGCAGTTATTAGAGTACTATACATTTCTTCTAAGTCATTTCGAGCCATTTCTGCCTGTTTTCTAGGAGTTAAGTCCCTAATATTAAGAACTATTCCTCTAACTGCAGGATCTTTAATTAAATTCTGGACTATAATTTGACAGGTCAGCCATTCACCATTTTCGTGCTGGCAGCGAACTTCAAAATCAGCATCAGATCCTGAGCCATTGATATCATCAATTAATACCCCATTAAGCCGTGGAGCATCAGCATTATGAATAAAATCAAATATATTGAAACCCAAAAACTCATGAACCTTATATCCAAAAACTCTATCTACTGAAGGACTAGCATAAGTAATATCGCCCTGATGATTTAAAACCATGATAACATCCAAAGCATTCTCAATTAGAGATCTGAAATGTTTTTCACTTAGTTTAAGGGCGTTGTTTACTTTTTTAAGTTTAGTAATGTTTCTGGCTGCGGCAAAAACACCTTCCACTTCCCCCTTCATGTTCCGATATACCGAAGCATTGAATGATACATCCATGGTTCGGCCAGAAATATGGCGAAGTGTTAGAGAATAATCTTTAAGAGAGCCATAAAAGAGAGTTTTTTGATAACCTTTCATGGCCTTTTCAGGATCAGTAAAGTATTGTGAGAAATCAGTACCAATAAGATTTAGCCTAGAAAGTCCGGTGCTATTTTCAGTTGCTCCATTAACATCCATTATTTCTCCATTTTCACTAATAGTTACCATTGGATCCAAGCTAACTTCAATAAGATTCCTAGAATAGTTTAAAGAAGACTTTAATTCTTCTTCAACATTAATCTGCTCCCCAATGTCCCTGCAACTGATAACCACACCCTTAATTTCATTTGCATTTGAAACTGGACTAATCATTGTTTCTATCCACTCATAACTACCTTGAATTGTTTTAAGCCTTTTTCGTATTTTTCCAGGTCGTTCAGTTTCTATACAGTTGTTGAAACAATTTATAGTTCTTTCTAAATCTTCAGGATGCACCAATTCAAAAAAAGTATTTCCTAAAATATCTGTAGGCCAATATCCCAGTAGTTTCTTAATAGAAGGACTAATATAAAGGAATTTCCCATGAAAATCTAACTGTCCTACAATATCAGCCATATTTTCCGTGATTAATTCCAGGTAATTTTGAGCAGCTTTAAGTTCATTTTCAATCTGGTTTTTATAAACTGACATTTCTAAGGCAAATCGGAGTTCATTATCATCAAAAGGTTTTAAAATATAATTTCTGGGCTCAGTGGACTTTGCCCTATTCATAGTACTTTCATCGGCGAATGCAGTGAGGTAAATAATAGGAATATTTAAAGTATCCTTAATTTTTTCAGCAGCGTCAATTCCATCCAGATTGCCCTTTAAAACAATATCCAACAAAACAATGTCCGGTTTTTTTTCTAATGCCAAAACTATTGCGTCTTCCCCAGAAGAAGCGACAGCAACAACATCAAAATCCCAGGATTTAAGTTTATTTTTTATTTGGAGAGCAGTTATACTCTCATCCTCAGCTAAAAGCACTTTAAACCCTGACATTCCAGACCCCTATATTTTTAATTCAAAAAATACTGTTAATTTAATATTATAATTAATTAATATAGCAAATATAATTAAATAGACTGTTTGAAAAAAAAATGGAAAAATTTATTAATGACACTTCAAAAAAGCGCCGCTAAACTTTAGGTTGGCCTAAATCTTTTTAATATCTTTAAGCTGTTTTTCAAGCCTATGTGATTTTTCTATCTCCTGTTTTTTTTCCTTTTCCAATAGGGAAATGTTTTCTTCAAGATTTTCTTTAAATGATATTGATCTTTTCTCTAATGCCATATAATCCTTGCTTAAAGAATTATTAGCCTTTCTCAAATTCATTATTTGAGATTTTTGGGATTTAATCTGACTATTAAACTCTTTTTCCATATCCAAATACTCTTTTTTAATTTTATTAGCCTGTTTTTTAAGCTGAGATTTATTTTCTCTTAAAGCCTTATTTTCTTCTAAAAGAGCTTTATATTGGCGTTCATAAGTCATTAAAGAGTTTTTAAGCTCGTCTGGAGATTGATTATCGTTGGTGCCATCACCTGCTGTATTTGAGGATAAACTATCCTCATCCAATTCAGCATTTAAAGATTCATTTATTTCCATTTGAACATTCAATTTGTTTTTTAGCTCTTTTTCAGAGCTTTTGAATTCTTTAACCTTAGAAATAAGGTCATTTTTTTCAGATTCTAGATCTTTAATCTTTTTATTATAGTTTTCGAGAAGTTTCTTGTTTTTCTTGATTAAATTCGCTTCTCTTATTTCAATTTCCTGGACCTTATTAGTCATTTTTTCAAGTTCATTGCTCGAAATATTATTAGATGTTTTTACAGAATCTGAAGGATTATGAGATATAGAAGAATTGGAAGAATTGGAATCATTTTCCAAACTAGAGATATCTTTAATGTTTTTTTCAATATTCACTGGAGAATTTTTCAAAATTTGTCCAGATGCCCAAAATAGAGGATTATCATTGTTTAAATCATTTAAAAGATTTATATTCCAAGCTATGTGGCTATTAGGACTAATTTGAGATTTAATTTTTAGATTATCCAAATTTTTAGATGTTTTTACAGAATTAATATATTTAACCAGGTTGTTTTTTTCATGTCCTGTAAACATTCTTATGAAATTATTTGAATCAGATGAATATTTTTTAAATAAGTCATCTGCAAAGAAAATAGAACCATCTTCATAAAAAACACAAATGGATCCACCAACAAGATTTAATAATGATTTTAAAAGATTTTTTTCCACTTTCAAATCATTTTCAGATTTTTTAACATTGGTAACATCTTTAATTAGTACTGAAACACCTTTTTTAGATGGATACGCATTTATTTCAAAAAATTCATTGTTTGATTTTTTGTATTGGTCTATTATACTCAAGTGTTTTTGCTGTTTAAAAGCATCCAAATATAATTTTTCTGTTAAACTTCCTTTAAGTTCTGAAAACAGTTCATAAATTGATTTACCTAAAGCATTTTCAGAACCAATACCCGTGAGATTCTCAGCAGCATCATTCCAATGAATGCAATAAAATTCAGGATCAAATGCAAAGAAAACATCATCAATAGAATTAATCATGAATTCATAATCAGAGATTGGGGTTTCAGTTTTATTTTTAGGAATTTTTTCGGGAACTGTTGGTTCTTTCATTTTCTTAATATGAATTAAATAACCACTAGAACTTTTTTTGCTTTTAGAAGGAATTTTATTTCCATTTAATAGTAAATATAATCCTTTTTCAACTACCTTAGAAATTTCAGGATTTAGATTTATCTCGTGTGGTTCAAATCTGGACTCGTAATTTATATCATCGTAATCTTTTAGATTAATTACATCACGACTAAGTCCTAAATTATCAAATAAATTAATATTTATATCTTTAAGATGTTTAGTTTTAAAAAATTTTAAGAAAAGATTATTGGCCTGAATTAAATTTCCGTTATTATCAAAAATTGCTGTTTCTTGTGGAAATTGCTCAGACACATTGTCTATAGCACCCATATAAATTTCAAGATCTTTTAATAGATTTATTTCATTAAAAAGAATAGATAATCCATTAAATTCCATTTTTTCGTTATTTAATGGAGATATGACATATTTTATGGCCTTAAAATGTCCTGAATCTGTTTCAAACCAAGTCATACCACTTAAATCTTCAGATTTAGATGCATCTAGTCCTGAAAAAAATGAAACTGGATCCAATTGTTTTTTATCAAAAGCACCATTGCTACTTTGAATTGAGTTTATTTTAAGCATTTCAGTTATATTCATTCCTAAGGCATTTTCCTGTGGAATTTTAGTTATTAATGATGCTTCAGAGTTAGTAAACTTTATTATTCCTTTACTATCTGTAACAAAAATTCCGCCATCATGTTGAGGCAAATCTATAGATAAAACATTTCCACCAGAATTCCCTAATTTTTCAAGATTATGTTCATATAAAGCTTGATCGATGTTTTGCCGGAGTATATCTATATCAAAAGGTTTTAAAAGGTAAGCAAATGGGCGTGTACTTTTTGCGCGCTCTTGTGTATTTTTATCACCATGAGCAGTCAAGTAAATTATGGGAACTCCCATATTCTTTTTAATTTCATCAGCAGCATCAATCCCGTCGATTTTACCCTTTAGAAAAATATCCATTAAAACCAAATCAGGTTTTATCTCTTCTGCTTTTTTTATGGCTTCTTTTCCTGAAAAAGCAAATGTAGGAACATCATATCCTGCTAATTTCAACTTCCGCTGAAGTTCCATAGCAGTTAATCCTTCATCTTCCACAATTAAAATTTTTGCAGCAGGCATATTAATACATTTCCCCTTATAAGATTTTTAAAGCATTTATTTCACCAATAGTCCATTATAAAATATAATAGATAATAAATACCCATACTATTATTATGATTTATAATATTTAATCTTAGTTATTATTTATATATAGGCAGAGGATTAATCCTTATTAAAATCGTTTAAATTTAAAATAAAGAATTTTAATCTACTTAAGATGATTTCAAATATAAATATATTTTCTCAATCCCTTTCCCATCTAATTAATATTTTATTTAATATTGGGCATTCTATTTGGTTATTTTAGCATCTATAACCACATGTACAACTCCCGGCGAATATTTTTTTATAACTTGTTTATTAAGAATCTCAACATCCATACATTCAGCAGACTTTCGGATTCTCTCCTCTGGCCTTTCAAATTTTATTTTTTCATAAACTGACTCATGATAATGAATAATTCCCGATTCATCAATAGCAGCGACGGCAGATTCAATATAGTCTTGAGTATTCCCAATATAGCCCATCAAAACCCTATCCACAGAAAACTGAGGGGCAATATCCATAGAATCTCCTAAAACAGGCTTGACAATATTTTCCACTTTATTTAATGACATATTTTCATTTAAATAACCGTAAGACACCGGATTTATTTCAATAGAATGAATTATTTCTGCTTTAGAGTGAACTGCTGCAGGAATGGTAAAATAACCAATACCCGCAAACATATCCAGCACTCTTTCCCCTTCCCCAACAATATTGGCTATTCTCATTCGCTCATTGGTATTACCTTTAGACCACATTACACGGGCCACATCCAGCTTGAATATGCAGCCATTTTCACGATTTATAGTTTCGGTATTGGAACCAGCAAGTATTTTAACATCAGGTTCTCTTTTTTTGCCGCCAATATTGCCTAACTTGACCACAGTTTCAATTCCTTTCATTTCAAGAAGTTTTTGAGGATTTTCAATGTCTTTATCCACTAATAACACGCGGCCAATCTTTTTCCATTTCATAATATCAACTGGTTTTAATATCTAAATATGATAACTCTGAATGTAATATACTGATAATAAATATTAAAATCTAATAGTATAATCTAATGCCAAATTAATCTGAATGTTTTATTTTACATTAAATATTTTTAGAAATTCAAGACAAAAAAAATAACTATAAGAAATGGTAATATGGAATATTGATATTAGATAAAAATAATTTTATAGGAATTATTAGTTATTGAAAAATATAATTTAAAGAACTAACGGGGAGTTTTAAATGAGTAAAGTAAACAGAGATGAAATTTTAAGTATCCTTGCCAAATATGACAAAAACGACATTACAATTGCTACTTTAGGAAGTCACACTTCCCTTCATATTTTAAAAGGAGCAAAAAAAGAAGGATTTAAAACTGCAGTAGTTTGTGAAAAAGGGCGAGAAGTCCCATATCAACGATTTAAAGTGGCCGATGAATACATAATAGTTGATAAATTCCGTGATATTGTAAATGAAGATGTTCAAGAGCAACTTCGAGCCATGAACAGCATAGTAATCCCTCACGGATCTTTTGTGGCATATGCTGGCCTGGATAGGATTGAAAACGATTTCAATGTTCCTATGTTTGGTAACCGAGATATTCTACGCTGGGAAGCTGAAAGAGATTTAGAAAGGCAGATGATGATGGAATCAGACATAAGAATGCCTCTTAAATTCGATAATTCCGAAGATATTGATCGTACAGTTATGGTTAAATTCCCAGGTGCCCGTGGAGGAAAAGGATACTTTGTAGCATCTTCTAAAGAAGAATTTGATACTAAAATAGCTAATATGCTAGAGCGCGAATGGATTGAAGAAGATGATGTTCCCAAAGCCCACATAGAAGAATACGTTTCTGGTACCAATTTCTGTATTCACTATTTCTATTCTGTATTAAATGATGAAGTGGAACTTCTAGGTATGGACAGCCGATTTGAATCCAATATTGATGGTTTAGTAAGGATACCTGCTAAGGATCAGTTAGATATTGGGCTGGACCCATCTTACGTTATAACTGGTAACCATCCAGTAGTAATGAGAGAATCCCTGCTCCCTCAAGTTTTTGATATTGGAGACAAACTTGTTGAATCCGCTAAAAAATTAGTAAAGCCTGGAATGAATGGTCCATTCTGTTTACAGACCATGTGTACAGATAATTTGGAAATTGTGACCTTTGAAATGAGTGCTCGGACAGATGGTGGAACCAACACCTTCATGAATGGTTCTGCATACAGTTATCTCTTATTTGAAGAAGAAATGAGCATGGGTCAAAGAATTGCTCGGGAAATTAAAAACGCAATTTCTGAAGACAAAGTAGATGATTTAATCACTTAGTTCCTATATTTTTTTTTCTTTAAATTTTATTTTTAAAGTGAATTCAACATGGACATTTTAATAATTGTTTCTATGGCCATATCTACGTTTATAGCAACTAATATCGATAATTTATTTCTTTTAACAGTATTCTTTGCCCATCCACAATATGACACCTCATCCATAATCATAGGCCAGTATGCCGGCATTATTTCATTGATATTGATAATTATTCCCGTTTATATATTCAAATCATATATTACAGATTTTTTAATGGTTTTAATGGGTTTTATACCACTATTAATAGGATTAAAAGAAATTATGGATCTTTATATGAATAAAACAAAATCAATAATCCCTATTTCAAATGGAAGTTCATTTATTAATTCGGAGAGTAGTAATTCTAGTGAAAAATTAGATAATACTACTACTAATGTGGATGATGAGATTTTAGTTAATGAAATTGATCAAAAAAGTTTTTTTAAAGAGGATCACCTAAATTCAAGAAATTATAGCAGTTTAGCCTGGTTTTCTGTGGCCTTAATAACCATTTCTAATGGAGTAGATAATATAGGAGTTTATACTCCTTTATTTTCAATATTAAACCAGAGCGAGCTTTTATTAACCATTTTAATATTTTTGATTATTACTGGAATTTGGTGTTTTTTTGCTCATTTAATTATAAAAAACAAGCTTTTAGGAATTAAAATAGAAAAATATGGGCATATAATTCTTCCTTTTGTTTTGATATTATTAGGGATAGGGATAATTGTTTCTAACTACATGCGAATGTCATGATTAAATCTGTATGAAATACGTAAAATATAATGTCAAAATAATAAATCAATATTTACTTAAATATAAATTGAGGATTTAAAAATTCTATTTAAATTTAGCTTTTACAATAAAATTTATTTAAAAGAAATATTGAATAAAAGAAATATTGAATTAATATATGATTTTAAAGATTATATGCTAGTTTTTTTGTATTAAAAAGTTAAGAATAAGTCAATAATATTTATATAACATGAGGGATAATGTAGGGATAGAACTGATTTTTGACTATTATTTTTTCCTGAGGTGTTATTCTATGAATGATAAAAACACATTAAAAGGCACTACAACTGTCGGTATAACTTGCAAAGACGGAGTGGTTTTTGCTACCGAAAGAAGAGCCAGTATGGGCAATTTAGTCGCCCACAAGGTTGCAGAAAAGATCTTTAAAATTGATGATCATATAGCAACCACCATAGCTGGATCTGTTGGTGATGCACAGAGCCTAATGAAATATATACGTGCTGAAGTAGCACTTTATAAAATGAGAAACGGAGAGCAAATCAGTATTGAAGCTGCATCTGCATTATCCGCAAATATTTTACACTCATCCAGATTTTACCCATTCTTTGTTCAAACATTAATTGGAGGAGTTGACGAAGATGGAGCTAAAATTTACTCCTTAGATCCTGCCGGAGGTATGATTAAAGATAAATTCATATCAACTGGATCTGGTTCTCCTTTCGCTTATGGTGTCCTGGAAGACAGATACACCGACGACATATATGTTGAAGAAGGTGTGGACATAGCCATTCGAGCAATTAAATCTGCTATGGAAAGAGATACTTATTCTGGGAACGGCATATTAATAGCCCTAGTAACAGAAGAAGGATATCGAATGCTCGAAGAAGAAGAGGTTCAAAAAAGATTAAAAGAAATTATCTAATTTTAAATTCTTTCTTTTTTCTACCATTTACTAATTAAATATCGACTTCTAAATTAAGTAAACTTAAGTTTACTACATTTTCTATTTTTTCGAAGTGATTTTATGGTTTCAGAGATTCTTGAAGAAATCAAAAAGACAATAGTACACAGATTACCCCCTAGAGTACAAGTGGCCAAAGTAGAATTCGAAGGTCCAGAAGTAGTTATCTACACTAAAAATCCAGAGATAATTACCGAAAACGGAGATTTGATTCGAGACTTGGCTAAAGACATAAGAAAACGAATAATTATACGTTCAGATCGTTCAGTTTTAGCGGATCCAGAAAAAGCAATAAATAAGATCCATGAAACTGTCCCTGAAGAAGCTAATATTACTAATATTTCATTTGATGAAGTTACCTGCGAAGTAATAATTGAAGCCCGTAAACCGGGTTTAGTTATTGGTAAGTACGGTGCTACTTCTCGTGAAATTGTAAAAAGAATTGGTTGGGCTCCAAAAATATTAAGAACACCCCCAATTTCATCTGAAATAATTCAGAGGATTAGAAGAACTCTCAGAAAGAACAGCAAAGAACGCAAAAAAATATTACAAGAATTAGGACATCGAATCCATCAGGAAATTAAATACGACAATGATTGGACTCGTGTAACCTCCATGGGGGGTTTTAGAGAAGTAGGACGTTCTTGTTCACTTTTACAAACTCCTAATAGCCGCGTACTTCTTGATTGTGGTGTTAATGTAGCTGGAGGAGATGAAAAAGGCTCATATCCATTTTTAAATGTTCCTGAATTTGTTTTAGGTGATTTAGATGCAGTAGTCATAACTCACGCACATTTAGATCACTCTGGTTTCTTACCTTATCTATACCACTATGGATATGAAGGGCCCGTATACTGTACCACCCCTACCCGAGATTTAATGACCCTTT
>JAHFBZ010000002.1:0-18173 GCA_023249725.1 Methanobacteriaceae archaeon | reverse complement strand
GCAACTTGACCACATTGATATTGCTCACAGAGAAGATGATCCTCTGCCATTCAATGTAAAACACGTTAAAAAGAGTATTAAACATACAATTACCCTGGATTATGGTGAAGTAACAGACATCGCCCCAGATATTAGATTAACCTTGCACAATGCAGGTCACATTTTAGGGTCTGCTATGGCCCATATGCACATTGGAGACGGTCAACACAACTTGGTTTACACTGGGGACTTTAAATATGAACGAAGTAGGCTTTTAGAACCAGCAGTTACTAAATTCCCTCGAATAGAAACCCTAATTATGGAAAGTACTTATGGTGGGCACGAGGATGTTCAGCCTTCCCGAAATTCGGCAGAAAAAGAACTGGTTAAAACTATCTACCACACCTTGAAAAGAGGAGGAAAGATCTTAATTCCAGTATTTGCAGTAGGTAGGGCCCAAGAATTAATGATTGTGTTAGAAGAGTACATTAGAAATGGCCTAATTGATGAAGTTCCTATTTACATTGATGGAATGATCTGGGAAGCAACTGCCATTCACACTGCTAGGCCCGAATACTTGAGTAAAGATTTAAGGGATCAAATTTTCCATATGGGGCGCAATCCTTTTATTTCTGAGGTTTTCCATAAAGTAAATGGAACCAATGAAAGAAAAGAAATCGTGGAAGGAGAACCAGCCATTATTTTATCCACATCAGGAATGCTTACTGGTGGAAATTCAGTAGAGTACTTCAAATGGTTATGTGGAGACGAGAAAAACTGCCTGGTCTTTGTAGGATATCAATCTGAAGGTTCATTAGGTAGAAGAATACAAAAAGGCTGGAAGGAAATACCACTAAAAGAAGACGGTAAAACAACGGTCCATCATGTTAAAATGAACATTAAAACCATCGAAGGATTTAGTGGACACTCTGACAGACGCCAACTAATGGATTACGTGCGTAGATTAACCCCAAAACCAGAAAAAATACTAATTTGTCATGGTGACAATTATAAAACTCTGGATTTAGCTTCCAGTATTTACCGAAGTTATAAAATAGAAACAAAAACACCTATGAATCTGGAAACAGTTCGAATTCAATAAAATTGAATTTTAATTAAATTAAGTTGAATAAATTTGAATTTTAATTGAATTAGAATAAATAAAGAGAACTAGGGTTTAATGAATTCTATTAATAATTCTATTAATTTAATTAATAAAAATAATCAAATTCAAACTAAATAAAATTGGTGATTAAATGGTAACCTATTCTGATTCAGGTGTGGATATAGATTTAGAAGAAATAACCGTTTCACATTTAACTGCAAAACTAAAAGAAACGCTCAAATGGCAAGATATTATCACAGAAAGTGGTCATTTTGCGGCTCTTGTACGTTTAGGTGATAAAGCGATAGCTATGAGCACTGACGGTGTTGGCAGTAAAATTTTAGTGGCTAAAATGATGGAAAAGTACGACACTGTCGGAATTGACTGCATAGCCATGGTAGTTAATGATATACTCTGTGTAGGGGCCGAGCCTCTTGCGCTTGTAGATTATTTAGCAGTGGAAAAACCTGACCCAGAAGTAGCTACTCAAATCGGAGCAGGGCTGGTTAAAGGAGCTAACTTATCAAAAATAGCCATTATTGGCGGAGAAACGGCTTCATTACCCGGAATAATAAATGATTTTGACCTGGCTGGAACCGGAATTGGCTTGGTAGATGTGGACAAAATAATTACTGGTGAGAAGATCGAAGAAGGTAATGTCCTTATTGGAATAGAAAGCAGTGGTATTCACAGTAACGGGCTGAGTCTTGCCCGGAAGGCTTTATTTGAAGAAGGCCAATTGGCAATTGATGATCCACTTCCGGGTTTTCCTGATTTAAAAGTAGGAGAAGAACTTTTAACACCAACGGCCATTTATGTTCAGCCCATAGTTGAACTTTTAAAAAGTTCTTTAGAAATACATGGCCTGGCCCACATCACAGGCGGCGGATTTAATAACCTTAAACGCCTGAAAAAAGGTGTTGGTTATGATATATCAAATCTTCCAGAACCTCAACCAATTTTTAGATCAATATACTCTCTGGGAGTACCCTTAGAAGAAATGTATCGTGTTTTCAACATGGGAATAGGTTTTGTAGTAATTTTAAAAGAAGAAAATGCAGAAAAAGCCATGGAAATTCTCAGTAAACATGTTAAAATTCATTTAATTGGTAAAGTAACTGCTGATGCAGAAAAAGTCAGTATAAAAACTTTTGATGGAAAAGAGCTGGAAATGTAATAGGTTGGTATGTAATATTTGAATAGGAATTTAATTAGAATATAAATATAATTTATTCTATTTTAAATTTTTTAAAATAAAATAATAAATTAATATTGAATAATTTAATTTAAAGATCAGTTAAAATGTAATATAATTTTTAATAAATTTATAAATGAAAAAAAAAGTTATGTAAATCTATTAATCAAATCAAATCTCAAAAAGGTGATTTCATGAAAATAACCCCTGAACAAGAAAAATCAATAATTACAGAGATACTCACCAGACTGGATGTTTCTAAAGAACATTCAGAAATAGTTGCTGAGGTGACCCTAGACGCCGATCTTAAAGGTTTTGCTTCCCATGGAATAGGTAGATTCCCTCAATACATAAAAGGACTTGAATCTGGAACGATTAAAACTCAGGGAGACGTTGAAATAGAAATTGAAACTATTTCAACTGCCCTTATAAACGGGAATCACCTTTTTGGACATGTTGTGGCATATAAAGGAATGGAACTAGCCATAGAAAAGGCCAAAGAAAATGGAATCAGTATGGTGGGAATTCACGACTCCAATCACTTTGGTGTGGCAGGATATTACTCCGATATGGCCATAAAACAAGATTTGATTGGAATAGTAACCGCAAACACGGAACCTGCCGTGGCCCCCATTGGTGGTAAGATCCCTATTCTCGGAACTAATCCCATAGCCATAGGTGTGCCATCTAATAATCATTATGTTTCAGTAGATATGGCCACTTCTGCATCAGCAAGAGGGAAATTATTAGAAGCAGTACGAAGGGGAGAAGACATACCAGAAAATGTGGCCTTGGATTGTGAAGGAAGACCAACTATTGATCCTAAAGAAGCATTAAAAGGATCCATATTGCCATTTGGAGCACATAAAGGTTATGCTTTAGCATTTATGATTGAAATTTTGGCCGGGCCTCTGGTAAAAGCAGCATTTGGTACTGGAGTAAAAGGAACTGTTAATCCATTAGAGATGTGTACTAAAGGTGACTTGATGATGGCCATAGACCCCTCCCAGATGGGAGATCTTGAAATCTTCAAAGATCAAGTTGATGCGTTTATTAGCGAAGTTAAATCCACTGATAATGTTTTTATACCGGGAGACATGGAAGTAAGGAATATCAAAAAACATCAGACTGAAGGAATTGAAATTGATGATATTCTAGCTCAGCAGTTTAAAGATATTTCACAGGAATTAGATCTGGATTTAGATAGAATTTTTTAAATAAATTCTATATTAATTAATTAATTTTTTTTACATTTTTTTATATATGGTTCAATTAAATTTACTATTCCTTAAAAATAATGAATGAAAGGAATAAATAGAATAGATATTATCTTAAACCAAAATAAATAATTGATAAATATCTATAAATGAATATTAATTAAGAAATTAATTATTTAAAACATTTTATTTAGGACTCCAAAAAAACTTAAGTAATATTTTATTCAAAGCATTCTATAATTTATTTAGATTTTATTAAATTTAATCAATAACATGAGGGTAATAATGGACAGTACACAAGCAGTTTATCAGGCACTTAAAGAAGCAGGTATAAATTTCATAGTAAGTATTCCCTGTGTTAATTTAAGTAAGCTGCTGGAAATGGTGGAATGTGACAGTAAAATAACACATGTACCAGTTACCAGAGAAGAAGAAGGATTTGGAATCGCTGCAGGAGCTTATATGGGTGGTATGAAACCAGCGATTCTCATGCAAAATTCCGGACTTGGAAATTCAGTCAATGTACTGGCCTCCCTTTATCAACTTTATAAAATACCAATTCTCATGGTTATGAGCCACCGCGGAACAGAAGGTGAATTTATGAGCGCCCAAATACCCATGGGTAATGCCACTCCCCGAGTTTTAGAATCTCTGGAACTGCCTTACTTCAAACCCAGCACCCCTGAAAAAGCTTTAAAAGATATTAAAAAAGCATGGGAAATATCTGAGTCTAAGGGAGTTCCTGTGGGAATATTGCTGGAGATTACTTTCTGGTAATGATTTTAGAATTTTCGAGAATAAAATTGAGTGAGAAAATGGAACGTATTAATGCTATTAAAACCATAGCCAATCAAATTGATGATGAACTGGTAGTTTGCAACATTGGATTTCCTTCCAGAGAATTATACCAGGTTAAGGATTCCCCAAATCATTTTTACATGCTTGGATCCATGGGCATGGCCTCATCTATCGGACTGGGACTGGCCATAGCTCAGGCGCGCAAAGTAATCGTCTTTGACGGTGATGGGTCTGTTTTAATGAATTTAGGCAGTCTGGTAACTATTTATAATCAGGCCCCTGAAAATCTGATTTTGGTGGTTATTGATAACGAATGTTATGGTTCTACTGGCTCACAATGTACCTATGCCAGTACCGTAGACCTGGGAGAGGTGGCCCAGTCCATAGGATTTAAAAATAATTTTAAATTTTCAGAATCAGGCGAAATTAACTTTCAGCCTGTTTTAGAAGCAGAAGGGCCTATTTTTGTCCACTTGAAAGTAAAAGCAGGTAATGCAGATGTTCCTATTATTGATATGACTCCTGAAGAGATTATAAGTAGATTTATGAAAGAAATAAAAGAAAAAGAAATAAAATAAGAATAAATAAATCGAAAAAAATTAAGAAAAAGAAATAAAATTAGTATTAATAATTGTCATTTTCAGATTCTAAAACATCAATATCTTCTTTGGCATTTTCTTTTAATAGTTCTGGTTTATAAGTAGCATAAAAACCATCGGTATCTGCGTAAATACTGTGGAAACCAAATGGTTCTGCTTTTTTCATTGTTTTCTTTATATAATCTCTTCCCCATGCCGTAATTGACTCTGCACATTCAATAGAATACCATCTGAAACGAGAATAGGCATAAACTCCATACATAGTATTGGCCAGCCTTTTTAAGGCTTCTTGTTGCACATTAAGAATTCTCTTCTCCATAGGATCTTTAGAATCATACATCTTATTTTTGAGCCGTGACCTTTCAGTCAAAATCTGGCCAATGACTGAAGGGATGAAACCTTGTGGTTCTTTTAAGAATTTATAACCAAATTCTGGAGCTACATGATACTTATTATTATTATTATTATTATTATTATTATTATTATTATTATTATTATTATTAGTTATATCTCCATTAGAGTCATTAGCAATAACTCCTTTCTCTTGGATGTCAATCTCATCATCAATACATTCAATGACCCCTTGTACATTTTCTTTTACAAAGGTGTCAACAGAAACATTTTTGGAGATAATGATACTAGGATACAAGCTTCTAAAATCGAATTGAACTATATTCTCATGAAGCCCAATATCTGGCTCTTTAACATATCCACCAACTGCTCTTTTTCCCCTTCTTTCAGAATATTGAGAGCTAGAAGGTTTATTAGGAGCAACTTCACCATATTCATAAGCTTTACGCATTAAAAACCATTCCACTTGTTGACCCGTGGCCATTCTAGCCATGTCAAACAAAGGTTGGCCTACTATACGAGTAAGTTCCATATTAAGTGGTAAAATCTTTTCTGCAATTTTAAAAGTAGCCACCACGTCATCTAAAGAATAACGGAATAGTTCATCAAGTGCTTCACCATCACTGTCCCAGTATTCCCATAGTCGGTCACCAGGCAAGTCAAATTTTTCTTCCCCAAATAATTCCAGATAAACTCGCTCTAAAGTGTATCTGTCCAGATTCATATAACGGCGCATGACCAAATATAAATCAACATGTATAATGCCTTTAATAGTCGCGGCGTTAGTATAACCCCTTCTCATAAACTTTAATTCAGATTCATCAATCCCCATATTCATGCGAACGCCCAGCAGCTTGGCCCTCTCGCGAATATAGGTAAAATCAAAATTATCAGAATTATATCCCACAATCACATCTGGTTGGTGAGTTTTTACAGTTTCTACAAATCGTTGGATAATTTCCTTTTCTGTTTCCACTTTTTCAACATATTCCAGATGCTCTCCTTTGGTAGATATGACTTTTTCTACACCAAAGTTTCCGGCTAGGCCAATCATGATAATTTCATCCTTATCAGAGTTAGGCATACCATCAGGATTTCTTACCTCAATATCAAAACTCAATATTTTCAATTCTGGGAATTCTGACTCTAAAGGTAGGGGAGATTCTTCCAGATTTATTATATTCACATTTTTAGCTTTTGAAGAAACACAGTTCGATTCTTTCACTGCTTCTCCCGTAATTTCTATTTCAGACATTGGAAAAAGGCCTTTATCTATTAAATATCTCCTATAGAAAGGAATATCATGTTCCCTAATATCCTTAACCATGCTTAAGCCCAGAATTTTATCTCTGAGCTTGGGAACCTCTTGGGGATGTTTTAAAGTGACCTTAATAAATTCTAGTTCCTTTGCCAGGTCTTTTTTAAGAACTTTTTGAGTATTTTCCAGGCCCATCTCTTCCAATTGTTCTAGTGCACCACCCATATCCTGTGGAATGACATAGATGTAAGGTTCAAAAGTCCTGTCAAGAGCTATGATATGATTAACATCATCAGATCCTTTTTCTTTGCCAAATAAACGTATAACTGGCTTATCTTTTTCTGTAACATAGTCAATGTCCAGAAGTACCATATTTTTGGTTTCCATACAAATTTAGTTTAGTCTAACCGGATAATATAATTAAGTAATTTTTATAATCATAAAAATGAATTTTAATAAATATCATTAAGAAATTTCAAAAAAATTCTTTTGATTTTTTTAAATTATCTGTTTTTTTTATTATTTATTAAATTCCCTAAAAGTGATTTATAGAATTAATAAGGCATTTATACATATTCTTAAAGGAAAATGTTTATATAAACAGATACATAGTAACTTCGTAATATTTAAAAAAGAACGAGGGATGATATGAAAAAAAGTATTATAATAATGCTTCTAGCGATGTTCCTTATATCCATGGGCGCTGCATATGCACAGAGCGTAGTAGTCACTCAAAAAGGACCATCCCAAGCTCAAAAAGGCCAAAATGTAACCATAGCATATACCATTCAAAATAATGGGAATAAAGACATATACAATGTCAGTGTGGCCGATCAAAACTTCTACAAGTTTATAGGGACCATGAAAGCCGGTTCCAAGAAAATTTTCACTGAAAAAGTTTATATTCCAACAGACAAGGAAGTAAAAGAAGACTTTGGTAGTGATGCCACTGTTTCAAATCCATTCTTTATTGGTGGTGTGGGAGTAACTTATCAGGATGCTTCAGGAAAAACATTCGGAATTAATTCCAACTCCATTAGCATACCTCTAGTTTCAAGTAAATCTACTAATAAAACTACACCCGCAAACATAACTCAAGTTGCTTCAGGTTCAGCAACTACCGATGCCAGCCAAGATGGTATAGTACAACAAATAATGAATTTATTTTATTCCATAATGCAGTATATTCAGAACTTGATTATGCCTCAAAGTGGATAATAAATTAAAAAACAACTTAAATAGGTTCATAGAATAATTAAGACCTGTAAATCTTAAATCCGATAATTTTCAATAATTATCCGATCTTAATTTGAACCTAATCTTTTTTTTATTTTTAAAAAATTTCAAAATATTCATATTCAATTAACTTATCAATTTTTCATCTAAAGAATCATTTGAGTCATTATTTTTATAGGCCATTAGTGCAGCATAGGTTACTCCCAAAATTAAAGGTCCTAAAATGAATCCAACAATACCAAATACCAAAGGGCCTCCTAGAAATCCTAAAAGAAAAATTAGAGGATGAATATCGGCATATTTTCCTGATAATTTAGGACGGATGTAAATATCACTACCACTAAGGAAAAATCCAAACAATAACACTATTATGCCTCTTGGAATATTGCCGGTGGCAAAATCATAGATGGCCAGAGCAGTATAGGTTGGCCAAGGCCCAATTATTGGTATGAGCTGCAAAAATCCAGCCAATATTCCTAAAAATAGGGCATAAGGATATCCTAAAATATAGAAACCCACTGCCGCCATTATTCCAATGATTAAAGCCGTCAAAAAATGACCATAAAATATGCTCTTTAGAACTCTTTCTACTTCCTCAGACAGTTTACGGAAAAAACTCCTTCTCTCCTGAGGTAAAGCATATCTTAAGTATTCTAATATCTTATCACCATCTTTAGCCAAGTAAAATGTAGAAGCAATGAATATAAATAGCTGTAAAGCGACCATAGGTATCGATTGAACTATATCTCCAGCATAACCTAAAACTACATTTAGTCCTGCATTAATTAAACTTTTAACTCCATTAATAATAGAATTAGCTGATGGTTGGAAAGCACCAGGTATATAACCTGCAATTTGGGTTGATGTTTGGTTAATAGTCTGATTTAAACTTCCAGCGTCTACATTACTTGCCGCACCCATAATAACTGGTGCAGAATCAATTATAGTAATTATACTGAATGCTATTATTAAAATTAATGGAGTAATAACCAGTATCATGGCCACAAAAATAGAAACCGATTCAAATTTAAGATAAGGGTTCATTCTACTAGATATAGGTCGTATGGCATAGGCAAAAATGGCACCCAATATTATCATGCTTATAAGTGGAGATAAAACAAAAAAAGAAGCTATTATCAAAATTAAAACCACGAATATGGCGGATGTCAGTGTTCCTTTTAGTTTGTAGATCATGGTATTCCTTCATTAGTTATATTATCATTTTTAATTGGTTTTCAGATTGAAATGGATATATGGATAGGTGCATTATAAAATTTAATTAAATAAATTTAAGGATAAAATTTGAGAATAATTTGAAGTTATGTTCTATTTATAGTAATTTCGAGTCCCTGATGAATCTCTTCGGTATTCACCAAACTCTTTAATTAGATTCACCTCATGGCTCCAGAAAACAGGCCCCTCGACACAGACTCTCCATCCAGTATCATCTACACAACACTGGCCACAAATTCCCATGGCACATTTCATCCAACGCTCAATAGAAAACTGGGCGGGAATTTCATGTTTTTTGGCCATTTCCAGAATTCCATTCATCATTAGTTCTGGACCACAGGTTACAATCATATCATAATCATGGTCCATTAAAATTGCTTCTACTCGATCAGTGGCAAATCCCTGGAATCCACAGGTTCCATCATCAGTACAGGTGAAAACACTGACTCCTGCTTTTTTCATTCTATTTACGAACAATAATTCGTCTAAAGTAAGTGATGCACTAACCACATCAACTTTCACGCCCCTAATTAAGGCATAATCTACCAAAGAAGCAATAGGGGCCATTCCTATTCCTCCTCCAACTGCCAATATTTTAGAGCCTTTTAAATTAAATCCATTGCCATAAGGGCCTCGAAGACCTAATTTGTCACCTTTTCCAAGCTTATGGACGTTAGAAGTAAATTCTCCCACTTTCTTAATAGATATTCCTAATTGTCCATTAACTGGATCTATAGATGAAATGGACATGGGTTTTTCATCTTCAAAATTCCATAACATCATGAACTGACCCGGTTGAGGAATCATATACTCTGAATTCATATCCCAATCAAATATAAATGTTTTTACAGTTTCTGATTCTTCAAAAACTTCTTTTATTTCTAAAACCTTTGGAACGTGCATTTTTCCACCAAACATCAGTAATGATAAGACTAATAACAAAAAATTTATTGATAATATTTTAATATAATAATTTAATTTTCCATATGCTTTTTTATTATTTGTTAATATTTTTCTAATTATTTTTAGTTTGCCTAAAATTCGTGAGCTAAACCCACCATTTCCGATATAGAATCAAATTCATGTTCTATCATGAATTTTTCAAGGCCTGTGCAAATTTCTGCAAAAATTTCCGGGCCCATTTCCATTATGGCTGTTCCCACTTGTACCGCGCTGGCCCCAGCATATAAAAATTCTACAACATCCTGAGCATTGGATATTCCCCCTACACCCACCAAAGGCACATTAGTCACTGCATATGTTTCAAATACACATCGGAGCGCAATAGGTTTTATAGCTGGCCCAGACATTCCTCCAAATTTATTAGATAATATCGGGCGGCCGGTTTCTAAATCAATTTTAATACCCGGACCTAGAGAATTGATTAAAGTTAATCCGTCACATCCCGCTTTCTCAGCACTAAGTGCAATCTCTGTTAAATCAGTCACATTGGGAGTTAATTTAACCATTACTGGAACTGATACCGCATCTTTAACCAATTTAACCACATTGAATGTTAATTCCTTATCTTGGCCTATAGCTGCCCCGCAGCCACCCATGGCATGAGGACAGGATATATTTAACTCAATTAAATCAACCAGATCTTCTATTTCACTAGCGATTTGAGAAAATTCTTCGGGAGTAGCCCCATAAATTGATGCTATCTTGGGTACCTCACCATTGAGAGATTCCAGCTCTTTTTTAAACGTTTCCACACCAGGGCTGGAAAGGCCTATGGCATTTATAATTCCTCCATTAACTTCCACTGTAGTAGGATTTTTGTATCCTTTATTAGGCATTTTAGAGAATGATTTGCTTACCACTGCCCCGGCCCCACATCGAGATACCCAATTTAGGGATGCTGCAGTACTACCCATTACCCCCGCGGCCAACATAGTAGGATTTTTCATTTTAACCCCAAATAATTCGATTTCCATCATTTTTAAACCTCTAAAAAGTTATATTGCTCAAATTAGCAGATTAAATTACTGTTTTGTTATCAATATGGTAATTAGTATTGGTAATTAGTCATTCTATTAAATCTATGATTTATATTAAATTTTAATTTTTGTAAATAATTTTTTCTAAGATTATTTTATAAATATCTCTCTAAAAAGTCAAATAATTTAAATCACATCAAACAAATTAGTTTTTATGAATTGTTATCTTACTAATTGTCTGGCCGGTTTCATGGTCTTTAATGAAGATTTGACTCTTTTGGATTATGAACTTTTCCCACCGAGTAAAATTTCTTCCCGGCTTTTAAAAATTCGAGAAGGAGTTTTACTGGTAGAAGAAGAAGCATTATTAAATAGAATCGGGAAAAAATACGAATCCATCATCATAGAGACCAACAAAGGTAGTTCCAACTACCAACATCTAAAAAATAGTGAAAAATTCGAATTTAAAAATCCAAATCCTGGTGGAGAACACCTTCGCTCCAATTTAACGCAAATATTGTTAGAAATTGGCTTTATAAACACTGAAGAAGAATTTAAGCCAAGAATACATGATATTTACATGGATGTTACTCTCCATCAAATAAGGGAATCATCTGAAGCCGAGGATAAGCTTTTAATACAGGCCATAAGTTCTTTAGATGAATTGGATGAATCCATAGGGAAACTCTCGGAAAGAATAAGAGAATGGTACGGTGTGCATTTTCCAGAATTGGATTTTGTGCGAAATCACGAGGTCTATGTGGGTTTAGTGGCCCAGTACGGCCGCCGCGATCAAATACTCCAGCAGGACTTAAGTGGACATAATCTGGAAATAGATAGTAGTATGGGAGCCGATATTGAAGAAGAAGATATTTTAATAATTCAAGGCTTTGCTAAGTCCCTCAAATCACTCCAAGAATCTCGTCAATCCATAGAAACTTATGTAGATTTTAAAATGGAGAAAATTGCTGCAAATTTAAGAGATTTAGCGGGTGCTTCTCTTGGTGCTAAATTGATTGCTCATTCAGGAAGCATAAAACAATTAGCACTGTTCCCTTCCAGCACTATCCAAATTATGGGTGCTGAAAAGGCATTATTCAGACACTTGAAGACTGGCGAACGGCCTCCCAAGCACGGACTCATATACCAGCATCCCGATATTCGAGGGGGTAAATGGTGGCTAAGAGGAAAAATTGCCCGAACATTAGCTGCTAAATTATCTCTGGCCGTGCGTAAAGATGTTTTCTCAGGTGAATTTGAACCCAGTATTAAAGAAGGTTATCTGGAAAGATTAGAAACTATTAATAAAGATAATCCATTCCCTAAAAGAGTTACCAAATCTAAAAAGGTTACTAAATCCAGTCCAAAACAATACAAAAAATATTCCAAAAAGAAAAAGAAGAAAAAAAGGAAAAAATAGGGATTAATAATAGGTGATAATTGTGTTAGACATTTTACCCATAATCTATACTATTTCCAGTGTTTTATCCATTATTCTGGCCATTACTGCCATATGGTTCTCTTTAAGTGTTGAGAGAAGATTAAAACAGAATTTTATGAATCTTAAGAGTTTGATAGAACTCCAGCATCAAATGACCGAAGAATTGATGGATAATATTAATCAGGAATCAGGAAATATCCAGTCAGTGGTCTATCAGACCCAGACCGAAATTCACGAAACATTACAGGATATGCGAGAGAATTGTAAAATGTCTAACTCAAAAAAAAGGAATTAAAAGGATTTAATTTTAAGTATAATATAATTAATCTAATCAAGGTGTTAATATGGAAAAAATAGAGGGAATAAATAACGTATATCTTATGGATCATTCTCTGGTAACCCCTAACCTTACTCCGGAATACAAGGTATATGGAGAAAAGCTTCTTGATTGGGAAGGTAAAGAATATCGTGTTTGGGACCCGCGCCGTTCTAAATTAGGAGCAGCGATTTTAAATGGTTTAGAGAATTTAAAACTATTATCTGACTCTAAAGTTCTTTATTTAGGGGCATCTTCTGGTACCACCCCATCACACATCTCAGATATGGTTCCCGAAGGTTTAGTTTATTGTCTGGAATTTTCTCCCAGGATGATGAGAGAACTGGTTAGAGTATGTGAAAAAAGGGAAAATATGGTGCCTTTACTGGACGATGCTACTCGTCCAAGTCGTTATTTAAATTTAGTTGAAAAAGTGGATTTCATTTACTGTGATGTGGCCCAACCACAGCAGAGCGAACTATTCATGGATAATATGAGACTCTTTTTAAAAGAAGAAGGCCAAGGAATGCTCATGATTAAGGCCCGAAGTATTGATGTGACTAAAAAGCCACAAAAGATTTTCAGAGAAGAGGAATCAAAATTAAAAACCCATGGATTCAACATAGTGGAAAAAATCAAATTAGAACCCTATGAAAAAGACCATCTGGGCCTAGTAGTGGAGAAAAGTTTTTAAAAGCTAAAATTTGGTGATTTTCCATTGATTTCTAATGGAATTCAATGAATTTCAAGAATATTTTAAGGAGATATTAAAGTCATTTTTTTCTAAAATAACTCCTATTATTGACCTGATTTTTAATAAAATTATTTTAAATCTTTTTCAATTTTAAGTGTAAACTTTATATTTAAGAAAATACAAAAAATAAGAAATACCCACACATTATCTAACATGTGGCCATAATATCACCTCCCGGATATTTTGTCTTATATTAATTACTACTCCCACAACTGGCAAAAATCTGGAGGTGAATATTTACCTCATTTAAATTGATTTTAAAAAGGATTTAAATATTATTATCTTATTTTAACGAATTTAAAGGAATATAGTTTTTAAATGATTTAGAACAATTTTATAAATTTTTGAAAAAATTATTTATTAAATTTAACCTGGTATTTTCATTAAAATTTTTTATTGTAAAAATTAGAACTATAATTAAAAATAAAATAAAATGCTTAATAATAGCCTAATGATTCATTAAATTATCATCAAGCCTTAAAACATTCCTTAATCAATTTTAAGTAATATTCTATCCCAGATCATTTGAGCAATTTCTTTTTTAGAACTTAAAGGAATATTTTGGACTTCATCATCCACCAATATTACCTTATTTTCATCAGATCCGAACCCCGATCCCTCAATAGAAACATCATTGGCCACTACCAAGTCGGTATCTGATTTTTCCATCTGTTTTTTCGCAGAATCAATTAATTCACCTTCAGAGATATTATATTCTGCTTTAAACCCCACCAGGAAAATATCTGGATTTTTATGTTTTATTTGATTAATGATCTTAGGATTTGGTTTTAGTACCAGTTCCAATTTATTATCCGAGGATATTTTACTGTTTTCAGTGATTGATGGTGAAAAATCAGACACCGCTGCGGTAGAAACAAAAATATCAAACTCCGGGATGATTTCCAGAATTTTATCATTCATTTCTTTGCTGGATACTGTTTTAATAGACTCGAATGATTGGGGAACAGGTACGCTAACCTCACCTAGTAACATAGTAACCTCTGCTCCTCGAATAAATGCCTCTTTAGCAATTTCAATACCCATTTTACCGGAACTGCGATTGGAAATGCCACGAATAGGATCTATTGCCTCATAAGTCCTTCCAGCACTGATAAGAACTTTTTTACCTTTTAAATCATTTTCAGAGTTATTAACTTGTCTCAAGGCCTGAAGAACAATATCCTCCATATAAGGGAATTTGGCCTTTCCTTCATCCATTCTTGGTAGAACAAAGTTTATTCCTTCTTCTTCCAGTTTGTGAATATTCTCCTCCACTGAGCGATACATAGAATCATGCATGGATGGAACCATTACAATAGGTGTATCATGGCCCAAAGCCGTTATAAGAAGAGTATTTATAGGATTATCTGCCATTTTATAGGCAAATTTACTAATAACATTGGCTGTGGCCGGTGCCACCAAAACAAGATCTGTTTGAGCATATTTCACATGTTCAATTTTTCCCGTAAGCTCCAGAACTACTTCCTGGCCGGTTGCGAATTCTAAAGCATAGGGATGAATTATATGACAAGCATCATCACTCATAAAACATTTTACATCTGCCCCTTGCCGCCGAAGTTCTCGAGCAAGCTTAACCGTTTCTACTGCAGCCACACTACCTGTTACACAAAGTACAATTTCCATGATAACGACCCATTTGGTTTATTTATTTAATTTGATTATATTTTGGATATAATTGTTTTAACTCATTTAAGAGTTAATTATATGGATATAATCTGAAATAACTATTTTAATTCATTTAAAGAAGACTCATTTAGAAGAGTTACTAGTCATCCAGTACAATTTTGGTTTTTTCCCCAGTTAAAGACTCAATAATCTCGTTTAATTTGTCTAAATTCGACGGAATTATACTAGCATCTTCTTTAAGTACCCTTATCTTAAATTTTTGCTCACCATCAATCCCATATACCAAATTTATCCCCGAAATCCTTGCAGGGGCCAAGATATCTTTAGCAACAGATTTAAGATCAGATTCAGCTCCAATAACCCTTACATTCTTTCCAATTTCTTTAGATATGGCTCGAACTACATTTCCACCTTTACCAATTACTTTACCTACCTGGTCCTTTTCTGTGATAATTATGGCCACATTTCCCATATCTATGGCCTTTTTAAAGCTTATTTGCCCATCACCCAGATTGTAAAGTATTTTTGCAATGTCCAGCTCCATTTGACTTATTTCACCAGTTTTAAGCTTATTTTCACATCCTTTACAAAGCATCCCGCTTTGCAGACAGACATCACATATTGGTAAATCCATTCGCATTCCTCCTTTCTTTTTTGTGATAATTAATAATTTTAAAGAAATTTGATATGATGATAAATTTTTTCTTAAAAATCAATATAATAAAAATACTTATTGGCCCACTATTACCTATCAAAAGCCCTTAGAGCTAGAAAAAATGAACAGGTATGGCCAGTTAAGATTAGTTTAATTATATGACCATTAGTATAATTCTATTGATATTTTGAGAATATAAACTTATACACTCATTCACACTTATGATCTAATAATTTTATTAATTTTATGATTAATTTTAGAATCATTTATTGGAATTAATTCGTTTTAAATCTTTAAACAATTAAAATAAGCGTTTAAAATTTATTAAAAAATAGAAATAAAATAAAAAAAGAGAGGTTTGATTAATCAAGCAGTAACTTTGAATGAAAAAGTAATTAAATCAAAGTTAGTTTGTTGACTATCAAAGTCACTTGGTAGGGCTCCACACAATATAACATATATTGTTCCATTTTTCTCTAGCCAAGTTGCTCTTTCTTTTTTTGTGACCCCATCAACATTTATTTTATGTATATTCTCATAGGCAGCTGTTCCATCTATAGTTAAAACTCTTTGTGAAACAATCACATATGATGAATCATTCTCATAAGTTGAATAAGCAGAATTATATGCTTCTTTCAAAGTCGTGTTTGAAGGTAAAGCAACTGTTTGAATTACAGCTAAAGTGTTGTAATTCCCGCTTGAGTCTGTAGAATCTGGATCGGCAACAATCGCCAAAGTATTTGTAGTTTGACTAACTAAATTACTCTTAGTCCATGATTCCGGATATTTAAAAGAAATTCCATCCTTAGCATAGGTTTTTGATGGGATATCTGGTACAGTAGTGTTGATTTTTGTAGTGTTATTAGTAGTTCCAGAATCAACACATCCCGCCACACATACCACCAAGGCTATTATAGCCAGTATTGGAAGATATTTTTTCATTTCGCTCACTCCATAATATACAGAATATATTATTATAGAATATATTATTGTCTTTAAAAAGTATATATTTTTCTATATTTTTTTATTTATCATTAAATTTTAAAAAAAAGCCAAAATATTCAATTAAAATAAATTTTAGTGAAAATAAACTAGTTATTATAAAAAATAAAGATTTTAAATAATTTAAAAGAAAAAAGGAGAATAATATTTATTTTAAAATAATTAAAATAGTTTTAAACTATGTTCCAAACCGATAATTTGTTCTAATTATAGATACTTATGAAATATTAAAACTATTTATAATCATGTCAAAATTCTGTTTTTCCTTATCAAACTGGCTGGTAAGTGCACTACAAAGGATTACATAGACATTTTTATTATCTTGTATCCATATGGCCCTTTGTTTGATATTAGTACCATCAGCATCAACAGTATAAACATTTTCAAGAACCGTGTTACCATTTATAGTCAGATTACCTTCAGAAACCCGTTTATAGCTAGAATTACTAAATAATGATTCGTAATTATCTGCATACATGGAATCGAATGTTCCAGTTAGATTTTTAAGTTGAACTGTGACTACGGTTTGTGCAAGTCCAGTTTGAGCATTTACTGAACTTGGATCGGCCACTGCAGCTATGGTATCATTGGCCTGAGAATCAGCTATGACCCAAGTGCCGGGATAGGTGAATGAAACATTATTTTGAGATAGAGTTTTAGTCTGATTGTCTTTAGTATCAGTATTAGAAGTACAACCAGAGGCAAAAACCACTAAAGAGAGAACTAATAATGCTAAAAAGTATTTTTTCATGACATTACCTCTATTTAAAAATTTAAAAAGGGAAGTGGTAAAAAATTATGTTTTTCATGATTTAGTACTAACCACCAGTACTACACGTTGGAGTAACTGGGTCTGGGGTTGGTTTCGGTTTAACTGGCGTCGGTGTATTATTGGAACCACCATGTGTCGTATTGGATTTCGTGGTATTAGTGGAAGTATAGTTGGAAATAGTTGTATTAGTTGTTAAATTCTCTATCAGTGGAAAAGCACTTTGATTAACCATTACCGTACCATTATCTACAGTTACTGGAGTATTTAGCATCATTACACCAAATGCAGTTCCTACAAAGAAAGCTAAAGCTAATAAAACCCCAGCAATTATTCCAATTCTGGAAATACCTCCCTTTGAGGATGTCGCGGCTGATGCTGTTTTAGCTTGACTTCTAGTTGGTTTAGGAGTAGTTACATATTTTTTAATGAGCTCTTCTTGCTCTTCTTTATCTTTTTCAAGTTTACTCTTGGAAGCCCAGTGATCTAAAGTCTTTTCAGAAGTCCCGCGGCCTTGCATCCGCTTAACTCTTTCTGCAGCCTCAAGGGTCTCTAATCTGTTAGTGTATTGTTTTTTTAAGGATATATACTGCTTCTTAGGAATTTTTCCTGCTTCTAAATCCTTTTCTAAGTCCTCGAGATTCTTCAAGAGCTGTTCTATTTTACTAATCTTGATCA
>JAHFBZ010000099.1 GCA_023249725.1 Methanobacteriaceae archaeon | reverse complement strand
TTTATTGTCTTTTATTTCAGTATATTCAACCATTACCACACCACTGGCACCTTGAGGAAGAGGTGCACCAGTATTTATAACTGAACAAAATCCGGGCTTAATTTCTTTTTGGGGTTTTTGACCAGCCTCAATTACTTCTAAAAGATTTAAAACAACTGGATTTTCTTCACTAGCTCCAAAGGTATCAGGTGCATGTACTGCATAACCATCTTTAGATGCCCGGTCAAAGGGGGGTAAATCAATTGTAGCATAAATATCTTCAGAAAGAACCCTATGATGTGCACCTTCCAATTCAACATATTCTGATTTTTGAATTGAAAAAAGATTATTAAAAAGATTTTCTAAAATTTTTTCAACTTCTGGAACTTCGATTATCTTTAAAAATTCATTAACCATGGTAAATGCCTTCGTTTAGAATATTTTTCTTAGTAAAAAAATTTCTTAATAAATTAATTAATTATGCAATTGATTAAATGATAGTTATAAACAAATACAATCTATAATTAATTTTAATTTTATAAATCATTATATAAAGGTTGGCACCTTATAATTATATTATATTTAATTAAATCTTAATTAAATCTGATTCTCAAGAAGATTTATAAAATTTAATGAAAAATAAGCAATTAATCTCATTTAGGAGGAGAGTATTTGAGTAGAGGATATGAACCACAAGAAGTTAGAAGAGTAAGAACTCCACGAAGAGGAGAAATTCCAGCCGTAGTAGAACAGATTTTAGGTCACGGAAAACTAAGAGTCCGATGCACCGACGGTAAGGTTCGATTAGGTAGAATTCCTGGAAAGATGAAAAAGAGGATTTGGATTCGAGAAGGAGACGTAGTTCTAATAAAACCATGGGAATTCCAAAGCGATGAAAAAGCCGATATAGTCTGGAGATATACTCGAACTGAAGCTAACTGGCTTGAAAAAAGGGGTTATTTAAACCTTTAATTGAACTTTAATAATAATTAGCTTGATGGAATTTAGGGAGATCCCTAAAACCCATTACATCCTAATTAATAGCTTAAATTTATTTGAATAATACTTTGCTAATTTTAATCTTAATTTAAATATATATCCGTTAATTAATGTCATGAATTAATTAATATACTAATAATTTACATAATTCATTTTTAAGCAGTAAACCAATATGACAAAAATAAATAAGGATGATTTAATGGATCCTAAGGTAACTAAGGCCGATGCTAGTTTACGGAAGATGCTAGCCGAAAAACGGATTAAAAGTGTGGAAGATCGTAGAGTCAGTAGTGAAGTCTTTGATCGGAAAACAATGGAAACGCTTTATAAATTGGCCAATAGTAACTATTTAAATATATTAAATGGAGCCATAAGCACTGGTAAAGAGGCCAATGTATTTAAAGGGGTTCATGAAGATGGTCATATTGTAGCGGTTAAAGTATACCGTATTTCTACCTCTGATTTTAAGAAAATGCAGTACTATATACAAGGTGACCCTAGATTTAAGGTTAGAACCAATAATAAAAGGCAATTAGTAGATGCCTGGGTAACTAAAGAATTTAGAAATCTTAGTAGATGTCTAGAAGCAGGTATGAACGTTCCAAAACCAATAATAACCAAAAATAATGTTTTAATAATGGAATTTATAGGTGATGAAGACGGTAATGCCGCCCCCACCTTAAGAGACCAGGGCCCAGAAGATCCCGAACAAATGCTTGAAATGATTATTGATGAACTAAAAAAAATGTATCAAGGTGCTAAATTAGTTCATGGCGATCTTTCAATATTTAATATTCTCAATCATCAAGAAAAACCAGTTATAATTGATGTTTCACAATCTATGGTTTTAGATCACCCCATATCACGAGAACTTCTCGATAGAGATATAGAAAATTTATTAAAAAATTTCGAGAGCTTTGGAGCTTCAGCTTCTTTTGAAGATGTTAAAAAAGAAATTATGGGATAATTATATTTTAGATAATTCATATTATCATTCAAATTTTATAATCAATTTCAAAAATTTTTAAACTAGTTAACAATTAATTAAGTACTTTAAAAAAAGTCATTTTAAAATTATTTTATTCTTAACCTATTTCCCATTTAATTAATATTTTCTAGAAATATTAGAAAGCTTTATAATAGATTTGTTTAAATAATAATTTCGGTCATGACTTTTTAAATTTTATAAAATAGTTGTATAATGACTTTAATATTAATCAACAATTATTCCTAGTGAATAATAACTAAAAACTAATAAATCAATACGAGGTGAAATTATGACCACCACTGAATATCTCAAAATACCCCGCGAGCGAGTAGGGGTTTTAATTGGGAAAAAAGGAGAAGTAAAACAACATATAGAAAAATTAACCCAGACCACATTGGACATAGATAGTGAAGCTGGAACTGTAACCATAATTCCGCAAGAAGACCTTGAAGACCCATTATTACCTTGGAAAACCCGCAGCATAGTAAAGGCCATTGGAAGAGGATTTAATCCAGAAATTGCCCTTAGATTACTAAAAGATGATGTGGCTCTAGACATAATAAAACTCACTGAGTATGTAGGGAAATCTAAAAAGGCTCTGGCCAGGCAAAAAGGCAGAATTATTGGTCGAGACGGCATTACAAGACAAATAATCCATGAAATGACTGGCGTTGACATGTCAGTATATGGAAAGACTGTTTCCATTATAGGGGACCTTGAAAATTTATTGATTGCTAAAGAAGCCGTTGAAATGATTTTAAATGGCTCCCGGCACAAGTCAGTGTATGGTTTCCTGGAAAAGAAAAAACAGGACATGAAACTCAAACATTTTCATGAAACCATCAATTTAAAATAAATTAATTATACTTTGGCAGATTTAATTTTATGAATCTGCCATGATTTTTTTATAGATAGCAAATTTATCATGTTTGAAACCATTTGGTATATATGTAACAAATAGAATAGTATATATTACACATTTTAATAATAAATTTTTGAGATATTTTTGTAATTTTCAGGAAAACCCCAGGGATTTATAAGTAAAATATTAATACTTAAAGATTATATTTTAGGATTAATTATTCTGTATTTCAATTTAGTATTGAATAAAGCCAATCATTAAAATCAATATCTCAATTATAATTTTTAGATTCCAAATAAATCACTATACAAGGAGGGTAATTTTGGAGAGACAAGCTGGAGAACTCTTTGAAGAGTTTCAAGAATTAACAGCATCTGAATTTTTCAGGAAAAATAAGCAGATGCTTGGATTTTCGGGTAAGATAAGATCTCTTACCATTGTTTTTCACGAATTGATAACCAACAGTTTTGATGCAGCAGAGGAAGCAGGAATACTCCCTGAAATAAAAATTGACCTTAAAAGGTTGGATAAAGACCATTATGTTTTAAGACATACCGATAATGGGCCAGGGATACCTAAAAACTTCGTTACCAAAGTATTCTGTACCATGTTTGCTGGTTCTAAGTTTAGAAACATCCAGTCTCGTGGTCAACAAGGTTTAGGGTGCAGTGGATGCGTACTGCTGTCCCAGATGACCACAGGGAAACCTGCACGAGTTATTTCTGGTTACAGAGAGAACGGAGAACTTAAGGGAGTTCAAATGACCCTTAAGATGGATGTAAAGAAAAATAAGGGTCTTGTGCTGGAGAGAAAAAAGGTAGATGTTAAGAGTACTGGTGTTTGTTTGGAACTTCACTTTAAAGACGTTTCTTACTCTTTATCAGAACAAGGTGCTTTTGAATACATCAGAAGGACCATGATTGCTAACCCCCATGCAAAAATCGTATTTAGAGATCCAACTGGACATAAATACATATTTAATCGAGCCTCAGCTGTTATTCCCCCATTACCTAAAGAAGTTCTTCCTCACCCTAAAGGTGTTACGGCTGACGATCTTATATTCATGGCCAAGCACACTGACAAGCGCCGATTCAGAAGTCTGCTAACCAGTTCACTCTCCAGAATGTCCACTAAAAGAGTAAATGAGATTCAAGAATTGACTGGTATTGACCTTAATAAAAGGCCAAAGGATATGAAATGGGAAGAAGCAGAACAAATAGTGGATTTATTTACTAAAATGGACTTTATGGCACCACCAACATCTGGTTTAATACCAATTGGTGAGGAACAAATTGAAAAAGGTGTTGTAGAAATTCTAAACCCTGAATTTGTAGCTGCTATCAGTAGAAAACCTGTTACCTACCGTGGAGGAGTGGCCTTTATTATAGAAGCAGGTATTGCCTACGGTGGAGACTCTGGAAGAATGGTTGGAGAACAACGCAAAGCAGAAATCATGCGTTTTGCCAATAGAGTCCCATTATCATTTGATCAAGGTAGTTGTGCCATAACTGAAGGTTTAAAAAGTATTGACTGGAAGAGATATGGGATAAGAGACCTGGAAAGTGCTCCCATAACCATATTTGTAAATATCATTTCTACTCAAGTACCTTACTTATCCACAGGTAAACAAAGTGTAGCTCCAGAACCAGAAATCTTGCACGAAGTCCGACAAACCGCCATGACCGTGGCCCGTAAACTACAAAAATACCTGAGAGCTAAAAAGGCTGAAAAAGAAGAGGCTATGCGTTCTAAAATTTTCGAAGAATATGTGCCAGTGATTTTAAAAGAAGCAGCATTATTAGCAGAAACTGACGTACCTGAATATCAACCAGTTCTGGCGAAAGTTACTCGTCGGGCACTGGCAGAATTGATGGGGGAACCCATAGATGATGACTAGAAAAGAAATTGCTATTAACAAGCTTAAAAGCCTGGGAGAGACCATTATAGAAGATGTATCTCAAAATAAAGTGCCTGCTGTTAGAGTACCCTCACGTGGTACTTCCAACATTGTTTACGACGAAAACCGAAGACATTATGTACTAGGAGATCGTTATGGTCAACGTTCTCTGGGAAATGTGAAACAAATAAAGAAAATTGGTCAGATGGTTTATATGGCCAATTTCTGTAAACAGTTAGTTGAGAGAGAAAAAACAGCTACTTTAAGGGAGCTTTATTACGTTTCTGAAGGATGGGAAGTTGAATTTGGAACTCAGGACGAATCTAACATTGTAGGTGAAGATCTGGAAGTAACTTTAGGAATGACCCGAGAAGACCTGGGTCTTATGCCAGAAGAAGATGGGGCCTCAGTTTATGGAGATTTAACTATAAAAGAAGATGATCTTGAAATTAATGCCCTTAGATCCGGAAAATCAGGTTATACCATTTCTCCCACCATAAATGAAGTAGAATTTGTGGATCATAATGTACAAAGAGTCATTGCTGTTGAAACCATGGGGATGTTCCACCGAATGGTTCAGGAAAGTGCTTATAAAAAATTCGACACCTTGATTGTGGGTTTAAAGGGTCAAGCCGCCAGAGCAACCAGAAGATTCCTTAAACGAGTAAATGATGAATTAGGCCTTCCGGTTTACATTTGTAACGATGGAGACCCCTGGGGTTTTCACATAGCCCAGGTTATTATATCTGGAAGTGCTAAATTGGCTCACGTAAATCATGATCTGGCCACACCAGACGCCAAGTTCCTAGGAGTGACTGCTAGTGACATTATTAAATACGACCTTCCGACCGACCCCTTAAAAGACATTGATGTTCTACGTTTAAAAGAGCTTCTTAAGGATCCTCGTTACCGGTATGAAACCTGGAAAATGGAAATTAAGAAAATGCTCAAAATCGGTAAAAAAGCAGAACAGCAATCTTTTTCCAAATATGGATTGGAGTATGTAGTAGATACCTACTTCCCTGAAAAATTAGAGCAAATGGAATAAACACCTACTTTTCGTTTAGTTTTTGGCCTTAAATGGCCATTTTAATTTTTTTTATTGAATTTTTGAATATTTTCTTTGAATATTTTCTTATTTAAATATTTTAATGACTTATTTTATTACTTTATATTATAATGTTAATTTTAATTATTAGAATAATTGTTTTAACTTACAATTTTATAGCACTTTTTTTAAAATCCTTAAAAACAATTAAAAAAAGTTACAATACAAGATATTCTTATAACTAAACTTATTTAAAGTGAAACTTATTATCCGTCTTTAACTTAAGATATTGAGTTTCAATCAATAGTCTTTAAAGTAAAATAAGATGTTAGAATAACTAAAAAAAATTAATTTCTTCAAATAAGGTTGCATGAAATTAATTTAATTCATAGGGAGGTTAATTAAATGAAATCTGTTGCAGTAAATGGATATGGAACCATTGGAAAAAGAGTTGCTGATGCAGTATCTGCTCAAGACGACATGAAAATTGTAGGGGTGTCCAAAACCAAACCTGACTTTGAGGCCCGAATGGCCGTGAAAAAGGGATACGATCTTTACATAAGCATTCCTGAAAGAGAAAAACTTTTCCAGGATGCAGGGATTGAAATAAGCGGTACTGTGGATGAAATGCTGGATGAATCAGACATCATAGTAGATTGTACACCAGAAGGGATTGGTGCTAAAAATTTGGAAAAATACAAAGAATTAGGGTTAAAAGCCATCTTCCAGGGCGGAGAAAAACACGATAACATAGGATTATCCTTCAATTCATTTGCCAATTATTCAGACTCCTATGGAAAAGATTACACCAGAGTAGTTTCTTGTAACACCACCGGACTTACCAGAACTTTAAAGCCTATTAACGACTTATGTGGAATTAAAAAAGTTCGTGCAGTGATGGTTCGCCGAGGTGGAGATCCCTCCCAGATTAATAAAGGGCCAATAAATGCTGTGGTCCCTAACCCACCAACCGTACCGTCTCACCACGGGCCTGATTTAAAAACAGTGATGTACGGAGTTAATATTAATACTATGGCATTATTAGTCCCTACCACACTAATGCATCAGCACAATATTATGGTTGAACTGGAAAACCCGGTGGAAGTAGAGGAAATCGTTGCTAAACTGGAAGCAACACCAAGAGTGCTTTTGGTTAAGGCCCGTGAGGGTATTGGATCCACTGCAGAAGTAATGGAATATGCTAAGGAATTAGGTAGATCAAGGAATGATTTATTTGAAATTCCAGTCTGGCAGGAATCCTTGAATGTAGTTGATGGAGAATTATACTACATGCAAGCTGTTCACCAGGAATCTGATGTTGTTCCAGAAAATGTGGATGCTATACGAGCTATGCTTGAAATGGAAGAAGATAATAATAAATCCATTGAAAAAACCAATAAAGCTATGGGTATTTTATAATAAAACCCCATATAATTTTTTTATTCATTTTTATCCTATTTTATTTCTATTTCATTAATTAACAAATTAAATCGATAGTTTTTTTCTTATATTCTAAAATATATTTATAAAAAAAATACTTTAATTAAATTTAATTAAACTAATAAATTTTAAATAAAGCTAAATAGTGATTTAATGAGTGATAAAATAATATTTGGCCCCGCCGGGAATCCGATTGATTTTAAGGGA
>JAHFBZ010000028.1 GCA_023249725.1 Methanobacteriaceae archaeon | reverse complement strand
TAGGATGAATGGAACTGTTTTAAATTCAAATAAGAACTAATAAAAAGAGTCAGATTCATTTTATTAAATAATTAATATATTAAAAATAATTAATTAATATTAATAATAAATATTTATTATAATTTTAAATAATTTTAACTTTTTTTTAAGGTGAAAAAATGAAAATAGCTATGGTAGGCCATTTCCCTCCACATATAGGTGGAATTTCTTCTTATGTTTACTTATTATCAAAAAAACTGATAGAAAACGGAGATGAAGTGTTTGTACTCACTTATCCCCATGAAAATGTTCAATCCCTGGAAGGTATTCATGTGGAATCTACCACAGCACCTAATATTAAGGGCCTACGAGGAATGATTTTTTCCTTAACCGGAACCATTAAATTAGTTCAAATGGTTAAAGAAAATGATATAAACCTTATTCACGCCCATTATCTATCTCCTCCCGGACTAATTGGATTAATGGCTAGTATGATCACTGGAGTACCTTTTTGTGTGACTCTTCATGGCTCTGATGTATTCTTACTATCCTCCAATCGAATTTTAAGGCCAATTTTCAAATTGATACTTAATCATGCCCTAGGCGTTTTCGTAGTAAGTGAAGCAGTTAAGGATAAAGTTCTGGAGTTAGAAATACCTAATCTGGAGCGAAAAATAAAAATAACCTGGAACGGTGTGGATACCCATCGATTCAATCCCCAGAATAAAGGTAAACTTAGAAAAGAACTAGGAATTGAAGATGATGAGAAAGTTATTTTATTTGTAGGAAATTTAGTTGCTCAAAAAGGAGTTAAACATCTTTTAAGAGCCAAAAAACTCATGGAAGAAGCCTCAAAGCTGGTTATTGTTGGTGGTGGGCCTCTCTTACAGGAATTTAAGGGAATGGCTGAATATGAAGGCTTAAAAAGCATCTTTTTCACCGGGCCTCGTAGTGACATAGAACAATTAATTCCTGATGCGGATGTAATGGTCATGCCCTCAGTAAGTGAAAGCTTTGGAATAGCTCTTTTAGAAGGAATGGCAAGTGGGAAACCAGTAGTGGCCAGCAAGGTAGGTGGAATTCCAGAATTAGTTAATGAAGATGTGGGACTACTGGTAGAACCCAAAGATCCTGTGGCCCTGGCCGAAGCTCTTGATAAATTACTCAAAGATCCTCAGATGAGGAAAAAAATGGGAAAAATGGCCCAAAAAAGAGCAATGGAGTTTGCAGAGCTGGAAATACCATACTGAAATATTATTTGAATTTTTTCATTAGACGAATTTTAAATAATTAATTAATATTATAAAAATAAATTAACAAAGGGATAACTATGTCCGGAAAAGACTTTACTCACCTCACCTCTAAGGGTGTGCACATGGTAGAAGTGGGAGAAAAACCTTCCATAAAAAGAAGTGCCACTGCCAGTGGCAGAATATTTTTAAATCCACAGACCATTGATTTAATTCAAAATCAAGAAATAAAAAAAGGTAATGTGCTCACCACATCCCAAATTGCTGCCATAAATGCTGTTAAAAACACTTCTAATATGATTCCCCTATGTCACCCTTTGAGTATCACTGGAATCGAAGTGGATTTTGAAGTGGAAAAAGAAAGCATCTGGACATCAGTAAGTGTGAAATGTGCTGGAAAAACAGGTGTGGAGATGGAAGCACTGACTGGGGCCAGTGTTGCTCTTTTAACTATATGGGATATGGTAAAAAGTGTGGAAAAGGATGATAATGGACAATACCCCACCACTAGAATAGAAGAGATTAAAGTAACTGAAAAAATCAAAGAATAATATGTTTTTACTTTTTTCGTTCTTTTTTAAGTTCTTATTTTAATATTAAACTAAAAATATTAAAAAATTTTATTTTTCAAATTTTAATTAAATTTAATTAAAAGTTAATCTAACTTAAGAATAAAACAATATAATCTTTATTAACTTTTAAAAAAATTATAAAAAAATTATAATATTACTAAAGCTTAATTAATTAAAATAATACTAATCACGCGCTGATAACCATGGAAACATTAGACCATTCTTTAAGAGAAATTTTACAGGGTTGCTATCCCCACATAGAACAACTGAACCCCGCCCAAAAAGCTGTTCTTGAATCCGGATATCTAGAAGATAACCAGAACTTTATTGTGGCCATTCCCACCGCCAGTGGGAAAACCCTGCTAGGAATGATGGCTGCCTTAAAAACCCTTGTGGGTGGTGGAAAAGTTGTTTATGCCGTTCCTTTAATTTCCATCCAGAATGAGAAGATAAAAGAATTTAAAGCCTTTGAAGAGTATGGAATTAAGGTAGGAAGACATCCAAACTCATCTGATCTTTCAGTAATGGTTTTTGAATCGTTTGATGCCATTACCCGGTTTTCCTGGAACACCCTCAGAGAAGTGGACATTTTAATTGTGGATGAATTTCACATGATTGGTGAATACTCCCGTGGACCTACCATTGAATGTGCCATAACCAGATCAAATCTTATAAACCCTGGAATGCGAATAATTGCTTTATCAGCCACATTACAGAACATGGAAGAGATTTGCGGCTGGTTGGATGCGAAAGTGGTAGAACATGACTACCGCCCGGTGCCCTTGCACAAAGAAATCCTCAACACCGAGATGTTCAATACTAAAAATAAAAACGATGTCATAGTTAAAATCCTGGAAAAATCTATTGAAGATGATGCTCAGGCCCTGGCCTTTGTTTCTACCCGCCTATTTACTGAATCGCTGGCTAAATTCGTTTCTGGTAAAATAAAGCGTAAAGTTCCTCGAGAGAAGAAAAAAGCATTCCGAGAAGTTGCAGACAAGATTCTGGAAGTTCCTAAAAAGAAAGGAACCCGTCCCACATCTATCTGCCTTAAATTAGCCGAGAGTGCAGAAAACGGAGTGGCTTTTCACCACGCCGGCCTTTTCAATGAACAAAAAGAAATCATTGAAGACGAATTCCGTTTAGGGAATTTATTAATGATTACTGCCACTCCCAGTTTGATGTACGGAGTTAATTTACCATCCAGAAGCGTGGTTATTCGAGATTACACCCGATGGACATCTCAAGGGCCTCAAAACATTCCTGTTTTTGATTATGAACAGATGTCTGGACGTGCTGGTCGGCCCCAGTACGATGATGTGGGTTATTCATATTTGATTGCCAAGACCCTGGATGAAGCTCAAAACCTGCAGGAGTTCTATGTTAATGGAGAAGTAGAAGCAACTAATTCTAAGCTCATAGAAAATAAAGACGCTGTTTATAGGCAGATTATTGCCCAGGTAGCTTCAACTCTGGCCAAAAATCCTGTGGAAATTCAGGAATTCTTTACCAAGACATTTTATGGCTATCAGATGCAGCACAACCCATATATGAGTGCTTTTGCTGCAGATAGTCTGGAATTTGAGATTAATGAAGCCGTAAATTTTTTAATGCAAAATGGAATATTGCAGGCCACTCCCGAAGGACTGAAGGCCACGGCTTATGGTTTGCTCATAGCTAAATCCAATTACACCGTGGAAACCGCAGTGAAATTAAAAGAGTATGCTAATCAGATGGAAGAGCTGGACCTCAATCAGTTGATTTACCAGATGTGCCGCACTCCAGACATGCCATTAATATCATTTAAAGGCCGTAAAAGCAAAGATCCTGTTCGGGAGAAGCTATCCAGTAAGGGAATCTTTGCGGTGGACATGCGTAATCAAGAGGCCACTACCGCCTCCCTTATGGAGTGGATTGATGAGCGTAATGAATATGAGATTGAAAACGCATTCCATGTTTATGCTGCCACCACCAGAAGGGCAGCCTATGAGGCCTCACTAATGGTGAAGTTCTTTAAGAACATCTGCGAAGTTTCTGGAATTTATGCCCATTCTAGAGATTTAGAAATACTATCTGCGCGTTTGTATTATGGAGTGAAGGACGAGCTTATTCCTTTAGTTTTAGGAGTTAAGAGACTGGGAAGAAAACGGGCCCGTGCTTTGGTTAAAACCTTTGGAGAAGATTTAAGACCATTTACAGAGAAGGAACTTCAAAAAGTTGATGGTATTGGGCCTAAGTTGTCAGAGGCCGTAGTGAGATTTGCTCGGGGCGAATGATATTCGAAATAAAAATTCTTTCCATATTTCAATCTTAATTTCGTTTTAAATAATAAAAAAGAAAATATGTGATGTTATGCTGAATTTAAACTGGGAAAAAGAATTATCTAAACAGGAATTATTAAAAATCCTGCAAAAAGAGGCTCGTCCCATAGGTATATCGGATATTATGTCTGCCAGTAATTTTATTCATGAAGATGCAGCATATATACAAGCGGATTACCGGAGAAAATTCGTAAAAGCTTATATGGATGGCTTCATATTACGAATAACAGATTTGAAAAATGATAAGTGCCAATATTCCGGAGAATTGGACCATACAGAGTTGAAATCAGCTTTTGATTTATTAAAAGAACAAAAAGAAACTAATGATATAAATGAGGATTTTAACCATTCATTTTTTAAAATTTACATGATAATATCAGTTTACACCACTTTTGTCCTGGATGAACCCATCCACCCTACTGGAACACCATTTCCTGGAGGCTTTGAGGTTAAATTAGAAGGTGAAACATATTTTTGCCCGGTTAAAGAAAGTCAAAAGGACAATCCAGGAGCAGTATGTGGTTTTTGCATAGCCGAACAGGATGAAAGTGTTTAAAAAAAGATTATTTAAATTTCAGTTCATTAGAAAATCTCTTAAAAAAACAAATAAGTACTTTAATCACCCTAAAATGATTAATTAAGTGAATTACTATGTTAAACATTGATAATATTGATTTTACAATTCCTCTCAGTAAAATGGATCTTCTAAAGATTCTAAAAAAAGAGGCCCGCAATATCCATATTAAAGAAATTATGGATGCATCAGGCTATCTGAAGGAAGATGCCAAGTTCATGCCTCTAAAAGAGCAAAAAGAATATATTGAAAGATTTACTCGGGTCTTTTTCATCAGAATAAAAGATATTAAAGAAGATCAAACCCATTACGAGGGTTTAGTGAATAATAAAAAGTTAAAGGACTTTTTGCAGGTCTTGGAAATGCAAAAAGATGAGGCCCAAAGTCATCATGAGCTTTGCTTTCACAAGATTGCTCGTATTGTGACCACCTACACCGCCTTTGTCAGAGAAGAATCCATTCACCCGGTGGGAACTAAGTTTCCCGGAGGATTTGTTATAAGATATGAAAATGGTATTTATTATTGCCCAGTTAAGGAAAAACAAATCAATACTCCTAGTGCCCGGTGTCGCTTCTGTGTGAGTGTACAGGATGATGATGTTTAGATTTAATTATTAATTTTTATGCTTTTTATCATTTCATCAAAGGCCCTGCTTGCGTTTTCTATTTCAGATTCCCGGGCTGCACACATTATGGTATAAACCGTATAATAAGTAGAGTTTCTAGTTTCAAAAGAAACCATTCTACAGTATTCCATACCCGAATACGAAGTGTATATCTGGGAAGTATATTCATAGGCCATTTCACCATCAATAGTAAAATTTCTGGCTGAATCTGTGAATTTATTATTTGGATCCGATTTACGGGCACTAGAACCATTTATCATGCTTTCAATCATTTTCCAAGACATATAACCTTTGGGATAATTATCTATCTTACTAGTAGTATTGGAAATTACCATCATGGTGGTTGGCACATCATTGCCCTTAAATCCCACTGTTTTAGGATCTCTTAATGCGACAGAATAATCAGCAATCTTAGTCATACGGGCCGTGCTATTTTGTTTACGGGTTTTTATATCAACTGAATAGGTCATCCCATAATTCGCCTCATATAAATAATCATCCCAATCTACAGGGCACTTAAATGAAATATCGCCGTTGGTGTAATTTTTATACTGTATGGGAGTTTGAGGATTATTAAAAAATAAAATAAATACAATTGAAGCTGTTAAAATAATTATTAAAGCCGTAAATAAAATAACTATATTCCTAGTTCTCATATTTAATAATAATTTAAATTATTATTTAAATATTATGATAATTTTTAGAATGAATCATATTAATTGGCCAATAATAAAAGCCACTAGGCCCAAAATGGCCCCTAAATAAATAAAACAAGCATATTTTCTTTTTTCTTCCATATTCTAACTTTAATAGCAATTTGCTCCAAAAATAAATGTAATTGGTACTGATGAGCTTAGAATCAAATTCCCCAATAATCCTGTTTTTTAATTTCCAGTTGTATAAACTTTATTTTGGGAATTATGGGCATTAAAATCTTAATTTACTTTTAAAATAGAATAAGCATAATTCAGTACCCGAGGGCCTTCGGAACGTGAGCTCGTGTGCAGCCAAATAGGGTGCAGGCCCCCAGGAATTACCTGAAATAGAAGATTGTTTTCAAAGGTTATAAAATTACCTATAATTATAATTTAATTAAATAATAAATAATAATTATAATCGAACTGATCTAAGGGATTTTAAAAAATATAAAATAATCATTAATATTGCATTTAGGGGTGTAATTAAATGAAAAAAGACAAATATCCCCAAATAAGCTACGAATACCAGGAAGAACTAGATAGAATTAAGGAAGAAGTTAAAAAAGGTAATTGTCACCAGTTAAAGGAATGTCTTTTTCAAATTCAAGAGATCTGGAATAGAGATTACAATAAAAACGTTTTAATATCTCAAACAGCCCATCATAAGCTGGAAAAACTCTCTCACAAAAACCAGGCCCAGTACCAACATGTAGAAAAAAAGATTAAACAAATAATAAGAAATCCTGACCATTACAAACCACTAAGAGGAAATCTCAGTGGTGAAAGGCGAGCCCATGTGGGTGATTTTGTCTTGATTTATCATGAAGATCCAGAGAGTATTGTAATTGATGATTATGACCACCACGACCGAATTTATGGTTAATTAGTTTAATTGTTTCTTGGAGAAAAATTAAATCATGAAAATTAATTGTATTCCAAAACACTCTGCATAAGATTAGTTATTTGTTAAAAATTAATTTTTATTCTTCAAAAACACTTTCCATAACATTATCAAATATTCCATCAATCTCTTTTTTAGATTCAGCTTGTTGGGCCTTTTGAAGTTCTATTTCCTGCACAAACTCTGCGAATTGGTTTTGAAGATCTATTGGTGGAACCATTATTGTTATTCTTTTCATCTGAGCAATTACCAGATTTTGATTAAATGTATCTCCAGTAAATAACTGGGATTGCTCATAGCAATAATTTGAATTCAATATGTGTTCTAAAAAGAGGCCATTAATTTCATTTTCATTAAATTTTAAAACTGCTAAATGGTCACAAATAGAAAAATCATGATCATTATCAATATATTTAGCAAATCCAGTTTTAAAACCTTTTGTATAAAGAACATCACCCTTTTCAGGACGGCATTTATTTATAAATTTTAGATAATCTGCCAGACCAATATATTTACCAGGGGCATTATTTTCTAAATCAACATGTCCATTTATAACATCATTAGCGAAAATAAAAGGAATTCCTTCATCCCTATAGCGAACTGCATGTAATCCATCTTTAATGGTATGACAGGCCTCATCCAGTGTTTTTTCTTCCCAGATATTAGGATTTGAAAAAGGATCACCAAACATCTCGACGAATACGCTCTCCAAATAGTCAGCTGATAATTTATCTGACTTTTCTCGCCATTGCTTTAATTTTTCAGCCTTTTCAAGAATTTCCACAATTTCTTCTTGGGTTTCCATGGGCGGAAGGGGAATTACAAAATTTTTTAATGCTGAGCAATTAATAGATTCCTTAATTATTCCCTTACAATTCCTATCCTTTTCTTTTTGGAATAAGTCGCTCCTTAACCAGTAAAATACAAATTTTGCCATTATTTTATCATTATTTTTAATTCTTAAACCAAAAAATCCCGTTGAATACAAATTATCACTAGAATCAGAATCAATTAAATAAACATTGGCATTATTTTTGGCCTGAGCAAATATTATGTCATTTTCTTTAAATTCCATATTTGCATTATTAGGCCGGGAATCATAGGTAATTTCCATATGATCCGTTATTTTCGATGATACAGCTGAATTAGTAGATATGTACTTTTTAAATCCACTGAATTTCGAAACACCAGACTTTACCATATCCATGTATTGGAAAAGATTTACTTCTTCCCATTCTGATGCTGAAGTGTATTCATTGATCATTTAAATAACCTTTATTAACGTAAATCTCATTAAAATCCTGATAAATTGATAAAATATTCTGATAACCTTACATATTATTTATATGAAATTTTCTTCAATAAATTACTGTTTATAGTAAAAATGAACTTCTAAAATTTTTCATAAACTGAATTAATTGTATAAAATTCTATTATTATTTTATTTAAATCATATTATTATATATTTTTGTTTTATTCATTTAAAATTTTCTTTTATTAAGGCCTATATCCTTGATAGATTGATGATAGGAAAATGAAGTCTTATAACTTGAATTAGTGAAAAATGAATTTATTTTGAAATAAAATGAATAAAACCAATTATTCTGAATATAATGGTTATTTAGAGAATTAATAAAAAAATGATGAATTTAAAATTAAAATAAAAAAATTAATCTATTTTCTCCAGACTTTCTTTAATTTCTGGAATTTTATTCTGTATTACATTCCAAACAATGTCCCAATCAACACCAAAGTAATGATGAATGAGTTTATCTCTCAATCCTGCTATTTTTCGCCATTCAATTTCTGGATTCTCTTTTTTGAAATCGTCTGAAATGTTTTTAACGGCCTCACCCATAACTTCCAAGCTTCTAATACAAGCTCTCTGTAATACAGGGTCTTTCATTAAATCTTCAAATTCCAAATCATAAAAATTGCTTTCTAAGAACTCTATTTCATCTGAAATGTGTTCCAAGAAGACGTTATCCTCACTCACACCAAACTACCTCTTTTTCCACTGAAGGACGCATGTAAGGGCTTAAGCTTTTGGGAGTAAGAAGATCCACACTTTTACCAAATAAATCTTCCAGATAAAATGATAGTTCCATGAAATTATCAAAGGTAGGATTTTCAAATTCTACCAACACATCTATATCGCTTTCTTCATTTTGCAAGCCTTTGGCATAAGAACCAAATATCCCTATTCTCTTGACATCATATTTGGCCTTTATCTCACTTTTGTGGTTTTTCATGACACTGAACACATTCATAATAACACCATCACCAAAGTAACAATTAGTATGTGATTTAATTTGTGAATAACTATTATTAATTATTTATTGAAAAATTATAGTGATTAAGATATTAATAATAATCTTCTAAATAAATATTATATACTATAAACAAAGTATTAATAATAAATCATGGTCAAAAAGGAGATTCTATTTGAATTATATTTTTATTGATGAAAGCGGAGATCCTGGAATAAGAGGATCAAAATATATGGTTATTGCTTCTCTTTTAATTGATAATCCAAAAAAATTGAATCGTATTATAAAAAATATGAGAAGAAATAAATTCAAAAAAGAATTATCTAAAGCAAATGAAATAAAAGGAAATAAATCTTCAATAGAGGTTAAAATTCATTTGTTAAAGGAGCTCAATAAAGTTAAAAACTGTCAAATTTTTTGTTCTATATTAAATAAAAGCAATATTCATAATCCTGTTCTCATTAATGATAAAAACAAACTTTATAACTGCATAGCTGGGGATTTGGCCCATCAAATAGAAATTAAAGGCCATGTAGAAGTAAGAATTGACAAGTCTAAGGGAAAACAAATACTTAGAGACGATTTTAACAATTATTTTAAAAAGAAATTAGTTCAAAATTCTGAAAATATAGGAAATATAAACATATATCATAGTTATTCTCATTCCTGGGACGGAATACAATTTGCAGACATAATTGCCTGGTCTTATTTCCAAATGTTTGAACATGGAAACGACTTATACACTAATTTAATAGAAATAGAATGTAATATATCAAAAATATGGGATAAATAACATTAAAATAAGAATCAGCACCTGGAAGTACTGTTAAACGTGCACCTCAAGGTACACTGACTCCCAGGTTTTACCTGTTATATTAAAGATTGTTTTTTAGGTATAAATAATTTGCTAGAATTGAGATAACCATGGTAGAAAGAGAATTTGTGAATAAATAAAAAATATTTTGTTTTATGCAGTTGCCAATTCAGTTTCCATGGCTGGAATTCCAATATCGTTGGAAGTGAATGTATCAACTAATTGTGTTTGTTCCCGGTTATGTAAAATCACACAAAACCCTGCTTTAAGACTTATAGACTTTTCATTCACGTTTATAGTCATTTTTATTTCTTCAATACCATTTAAAGCATATTTTGGAACTTTAAGAACATGAGAAGCATTAAGTATCTCCAGGGCCACTGGAATACCACCTTTATCAAAATCAAGAATAACATCATTATCTAACTCAATAGAAGTATTATACTGATAATCTTGGGAAACATAGATGAATAAACCATCCACCTCCATATCATACTGATAATCAACTTCAAAATTAGTTCCTTTCATGATGTCTAATCCTCCTTTCAATACTGTGAGTATATATTGTTATTTGGATAAATAGTATTTTAATGTTTTAAAAAGGGGCAATTATTAAATATTTTAGGAAATTTTTCTTTACATAAATCACATTTAGGTTCTTTTCCACAAATATTTTGCTCCATTTCAGCCCCTAATCGATATAAAGCAAAATCAACTTTCCTAGGTTCGTCGGGATACAGTTCATTTAATTTAAGATTAATATTGGCCGAGTTAATTTCATTTTTTTCTAAAAATCCGAATCTTTCCATTAATCTATTCACATGAGTATCCACGGGATTTAATTGATGATAATCAAGCATTTCCCAATGATTTAAATTATGAACTGGACTACTCATCTCAGATAACATCCAAGTAATTACTTTAGGAGGATTTCCATATCCTTTGATATCTTCAAAAAGAGTTAGTAATTCTGCAGTGGTCAGTTCAGATTTATGGTCACAATCTTTGTATTTTAAAAAAAGGCCTGAAACAATATCATTCAAGTTACCATTTTTAGAGCCATCTTCATTTTCAATTAACAATCTTTTTGAAGTTTCTAACAAGATTTTAGCCATTCTATAATGGGCCTTATGCCATTTTAATTCTTTTGTTAATGTCATAAACGGGCAATCACCATTTCCATGACATTTTTCTGAATCAATAAAAGAACCGGCCTTAAAAGTTACTGGGCATTCTGTGGAGAAATTTTTATAGCATTCTAGATCTTTTAATTTAGAGACTTCAGAAATTAATTCTTTTCTATTAAATAACATAGAAGATTCAGGTAGAGAAATCCAGTATTTATAAACTATACTTGATTTAATTCCGCCTCCATCAACGTTGTATCTGACAAAAGTCTTCCATATCTCATCAGCATCATCAAGATTATCTGGATCAAGACCATTTTCCGATAAAAAAAGCCTGGAATCAACAGGAATGTTATCCACAAGTTCATTTACTAAAACAGCTGCAAATTCTTTTTCATCCACGATAACATCTCCTTAAAAGCTTAATTATTGATTACCAGGTTTAAACACATATTAATTAAGATTAGACAATTATTCTTTTGAAGATTATATTATGAGAACAGTATATTATATGGGGTATCCATAACCGGGATTTTTAGGGTTTAGGATTCCATCTCCTCCACAACCATCGCAGCGGATTCTCTTTTCTTTTCCTTCACCACTGCCGTCACATTTGGGGCAGATCTCTTCTCCTACATATCCTGTAGCATCACAACTACTACAATCACTATAACTGGAATAATATCCAACTCCATCACAGTACCCACATTCATAGCTTTTACCTGTTTTAGAAGATTTTTTGGTAGTAGAATCATTATTCTTCTCTTCTGGGGTAACATTAGTTTTTGTAACATTGGAAGATGTAGTCTGGTTGCTTTTATCATTTGAATTGCTCATCATATTGTATGAAAAAACACCAGCAACTAATATAATCGCAATTATTATAGTAGCTATGATAATAATCTTTTTTTGCATAATATCTCTCTTTAATATGTGTTAATGAAAAGAATAAATTAAGGCCTATTAAATCTCAAGATCTTTTAAATTCTTAATTATCTTCTCTTCCAATTCTAAAATCTTGGCCTTAATAACTTCCGGGGCCTCATACTCAATTTCTTCATATTCTATTTCTTTATAATTAGAAATACTCAAAGAGTAATCATTTTCTTTTATTTCATCTAAAGGAACAGCAAAGCACTGGGCCTTACGATCTTCCAGATTTTCTTGCTTTTTATTTTTATATTTTTCAATAATATCTGGGATATCCCCTTTACCATCAATCAAGGTCCTCTTATCATCTAAGGAGTAACCATCGGCCTCCATGTCATAGAACCATACATTTTCTGTGGGCTCTCCCTTGGTAAAGATTAAAATTCCGGTGGATACTCCAGCATAAGGCTTGAATACACCAGAAGGCATGGATATGACTGCGTCCAATCTACAGTCTTCTAATAGTTTTTGCCTGATGGATTTATGGGCCTTAGAGTTTCCAAATAAAACACCCTGGGGAACAATAACTGCACAACGGCCACCAATGGTCAATATGTTATACATCAGTTCTAAGAATAGAATCTCAGTCTTGGTAGTAATTATTGAAAAATAATCACTAAGCTCATCTTTATTTATGCTTCCCTTAAATGGTGGGTTGGCCAGTACAACATCAAAATTATCTTCTTGGCTGTAACGCATAGACAATGTGTTGGTTTGTTCTATCTTTGGATTGCTGATGCCGTGCATCATAAGGTTCATTAAAGAGATTCTTACCATAGTCTGATCAAAGTCATATCCATAGAGTGATTTATTTTTCAGGAACTTGAATTCATTCTGGCTTAATTTATCCCCTTTGAAGTTGTAAGGGTTTCCTTCATCATCTATTTTAATTAGATCTTTTGATGTGTTGTTTTTGAGGATGTGCTGGTAGGCATTAACTAAAAAACCAGCAGTACCACAGGCCGGGTCGCAGATGGTTTCCCCACTTTTAGGGTCTAATAATTCCACCATCATCTGGATGATGTGTCTGGGAGTTCTAAATTGGCCGTTTTTACCAGAGGTTTTAAGTTCAGATAAGAGGTACTCGTAGATATCCCCTTTGGTGTCCAGGTTCTGCTCCTTGATGTGCATACCGTCAATGATACTGGTGGCCTCAGTTAATAGAGTACCTGTGGGAATGGCAAAGACCGCATCTTTCATATAACGACTGTATAGTGAGTCATCATCTCCTAAATCTCTGAGGAAAGGGAATACTTTATCCCGGACATGGTCCAGCATCTCATCAGAGGCCATGTTATTCCATTGTGACCAGCGACAATCAGGACAGTCTTTAAAGAGGGATTCGAATGGTTCTCCACTTAATTGAACATTCTTTTCTTTGGCGATCTCATCATCATCTAAACGTTTCATGAACATTAAGTAGGACATCTGTTCAATGGCCTGCAGGGGATTGGATATCCCACTACTCCAGAACTTATCCCATAACTGATTAATCTTTGATTTGAGGTCTGAATCTAACATATAAGTTCTCCTTTAAAGGCCTTTTGCATTACGGTATTGAATAGGTTGTCTATTTCTTGTTTTGATTTTGATTGGTGGGTTTTTAGGGTTTCTACTTGTTGGACGATTTGGGCGAATTGATTTTGGAGGGTTATTGGAGGTAATTTTATTTTAAAACCTTTAATATGTTTCATATTAAGAAAAGGTTGAACACCCGTTGATGCAATTTGTAACATTTTTGGTTTATATAACTCTAAATAATACATCAAATAAATAGAATTTACAATTTTATCATCAACCGTAATTTTACAACTCCCTGTTGTTGATAAAACAGCTTCTTTATATTTATTTGGGAATATACACAAGTTACCGATAGTTCCAACCTTTGTTAAGATTATATCTCCAGGATAAACTGCACTTCTTTTAACAGTTTCAAATTTTTCCCTTGCCATATATTTAAGATCTTCTTCTATAAATTGAAAATCATTAACATTTTTGGTTCTTATAACTGGAATTTCACCATTATTCACATAATCGACCTTAGTATTCACTGAAGAACCAAAAGGACCGTCAACGAGCCCATTTTTACCTTTAGTTAGTTTTTCTAGATTTTTTATCTGCCAATCCGATTGAGATAATGGATGATCAAACATTTCTAGAAATACGATTTTCAAATAATCATCGGCCAATTTATCAGCTTCTGTCCGCCATTCTTTCAGTTTTTCGGCCTTTTCCAGGATCTCGACTATTTTCTTTTGGGTTTCAAGTGGTGGAACTGGAATTTTTATTTTCCTTAGACTTGTTTTATTGAATTTTGGTTGTGCTGATTCAGATCTTATGTTAAAAATAGATTTCTGACCAAAAGTACTTCTTAACCAATAATTTAAATAATCATCAGAATCATTTGTTCGAATTAGAATTGCATTTGGGCCAAGACTCATAGGTTTATTCAAATTGGGGACTCTGAAAACAGTTCCTAATCTTGCACCAACATTCGACAGTATCAAATCATTATTTTTTAATTTTGTTTTAGATAAAAAATCATAAGCATGCTGGTCAATATAAACAAAAGGTTCTTTAAATTTTTTAGAGTGATCTTTTAACCTAATTAATATAGCATAGTCCTCTTTTTCTTTATATTTGACATTTTCTCTTAAAGAAGCGAAACTTCCATTTGCTACATAATCTGTTATTGTATGAGCAATATCTTCTATTTTAACCAATTCCCAGTTTTTCGGTAAATTTTCCTCTTTAATCATGAATAAACTTCCAAAAGATTAACTAGTTAACTATTAATTAAGAATGCATATTTAAACTACATTTTAAATTATTAAACGTTTGTACTAATTTAGTAGACCAGTTAAGATCATGTTATTTACAAAATATTTTCTCTTAGCATATATCCAACAACAGATTCTTTCTCTATTAAAAAGTCTAAAATTACTAAAAACTCTTTCTTTAATTGTCTAGTTTTTCTTATCTTTTCACGATTCATATACGCGTACTTTTTAACAATATTCTCTAGATAATAGACAGTATTATCCTCTAACTCATCTGACCACAAGTTTTTATTAACATTTAACATTCTAGAAATCCATAAAATTCCATCATCCAAGTAAATGCTTCCTATTCCATTTAATAATTTTGATATTGAATATAAAACAGAAGGACAATGACCAGTATCTTCTGTTATTTTTTTAAAGAATCTTTTATCAGTTTCTTTAAATGTATGCCATTGTGTGGCATCTTTTTCCCAAATATTTTCGGCAAATAGATAACCACTAATCACTTTTTTGGTATAGTAATTGTCTCCAAATTTACATAATTCAACTATTTTTTCGTAAAATAAACTCCAAACTTTCCAAAAATGATCATAAACATCTAATCTATCTTCTGCATAAATAAATCTTTGAAATAATTCGGCCATAGATTCTGATTTATTAAAATTATCAATAAATGGATTTAAGTAATTAAGGATATCTTGTTCAAGGGAATTCAAAACAAAATCAGCTAATTTTTCTAAAAAATTAAGTCTTACCCAATAATCAACTTTATCTTCTCTTTTATTTGATAATAAAGAATTTGAAAAAGTTGAAATTATAGTTTTAGCTAGTTCTTTATGTTCTTCATAATTTGTTTTTGATGGAATTAACTGAAAAGCTGTTTTTAGAATATATAAATCTAGATTTTCTATATCATTCAAATCATTTATCTCTATTTTATTATAGATTACATATTCTAGGTCTTTTTCATATTTCTTAACAAACTCCGTAATTAATTGAATTTCATTCATGTGGTAAATGTTTTTTTCATAATTTTTTTCAAGTAATTCTGATCTCAATTTTTCATATTTTGGTTTTAACCATAAATATCCAAAAAGTAAAGATTGTGCATCCTCAAAGCTTATATCCCATAAATACTGGAGTATTGCTTCTTTTGAGTAATCACAGAATTCACGACCTGCACCCATTGGATTAGGGTCAAATAAAGTTAACAATAATATATATTTTATTCTTTCTTTTTCTTCGGGAAATTCCCTCAATACGATCGGTAGGACAGAAATTGATGAATCTACGCCATCTCCTGATTGATACGCATAATTATTTGTTAAAGATAAAGAAGCTAATTCTAAAATTATATCTTTACAAAAAATCCTTTCCTCTTTGGAAAGTTTTGCATAGTAATCTCTTATTAAAACAGAACATGCATTTCCCGGAATTGAACGATTAAAAAGAAAATAATCATAATTAGATTTTTCAAAGCCATCAATAACTTCTTTTACCTCTTTTAATATGAAATTAGGATTATTATTGTATTTTTCATATTGTTTATACTGTTCATCGTTTTTAAACTTATGACTTGCCCATAAATTTAAGTTAGTGTGTTTCATTACTTCTAAACCTTCATTAATTGAGTCATCACTAAATTCTCTAAGCTCAGAATCGATTTCTGGATTTAAACTGACGATAGTTTGCCCATCTTTCTCTTCAAGTTTAGGAGTCATCTTTCTCCTATCCATCCTCGCTAAATAAAGTTTCCAAGTTTTATCAAACTCATTTTCTTCTGATTTATCAGATAGCTCATCATAATATTCATCAAGAATATCCCATATAACTTGTTTTCTTTTTCCTGATTCGTCTTTACTTATTTCTTCAGTTCTAAATATTTGATAATTTAAAGCTAAGTGTTCTAAAGAGGTTTTTCTATGTTTATCATCACAAGTTTTAGCTCTTTCATCTAGAAAAAAATCATTTTGAGAATCAAGGCCATATCCTATGCTAATTTTGGCAGTATTTTCAAGACTCAATCTAGCAGTATCATAAATAAAAAATTCTTTTGTATGGAATAATACCTTTGCGACATTAAAAGTTCTATCAGGAAAAGCTAATACAATACTCACTATTACAGCCGTAATAGAAGCAGATTTTGTATTTTCAAGCAAATATAAAAGCCAAGATTCTAATATTTCTGGATCAGAATTTCCCGCTCTTTCAAGGAAAAACTTCTCTAAAGCCATATGAATTGATTGTAAAAGATAAGGAGAATTTTTAGTACCCCTATATACATTCCAAATTGTATCATCGATATACTGTTTGGTAGTTTTTCCATCTAAAAAAACATCTATTTCTTTAACTTTTTCTTTTCCGAAACTAAGAATTTCTTCTTTTCCTAAATCAGATTTAGCATAGCATTCAATCGTTTTATTGGTAAACTCTAATATAAAATTTATAGTTTTTTCAAAAGAATATTGTAGCAACCAGTGAATAGGGGTTTGAAAAGAGCTTGGAGGTAAATAATCCCTAATATTTTGATCTAAACAAAAATTACCATCTAAATCTAGAGGATCCTCAACATAAGGTAAAGCACCTTCAGGCTTAGAATCATGAGGCCTAAAATCATGAAGATCAACTTCTTTAGTTTTAAACCAAAATAGATCTGCTAATTTCAAAACATGTTCCGGAAGAGCTTTTATAACTTCCATATTGACCCCCATTTTTGTCAAAATAGCATTTACTAACTCATTATAAGGGTCTCTGTGACTCTTCCATTTATTCTCCAATATTTCATCAAAAATTAGGATAAGTTCATCTTTTATTTCACTAGCACTGTATAAAATAGTTTGAAGAATTTTTTCTTCAATATCTCTATCTAAATATTTATCCTCTTCAATCGCCCATTTATAGTATTCTAAAGCGATTAAGCCAGATAATTTTGTTGTTTCTCCTTCTTTGAATTTACTATTCCAATCATGGATTATGGGAAAAATAAAAGCTACATTTTCAATTTTGATGTCCTCTAAATTTTCAAAAACAAATTTTATTATGCTTTGCCAACCATTACCTTTAGGTTTAGTAAAAAAGTAAGTCATGGGAAGTGAATTCACTTCTTTTATGCCTAATGCTTGAAAAAAGTCATCATCAACTTCTTTACAAGCAGTTCTAAGCAAAAAAGTAAGTTTCTTTATTAAGTTCTGATCATCTTTTATAAGTTCTTCATGAAATAGCTCAAAAAAAGCCTCAGAATAATCAGAAAGTAAGACTGAAACTAAAATTTCATCCTTCCAAAAAGATTCAATTTCATTATCTTGAATAATCTCCTCAATAAATGCCTTTATGATCTCATTTCCTAACAAAAGGTTTTCAGATACCCAATTTCGGAAGCTCCTACGAATTGGTAAAGATTCACCTATTTTTTCAAAAAATTCTTTGTTATCTTGTTTTTTTGTGAATTCAGAATTTATTCTTTTTTCTAATGCCCATTCTTCATAAATGTCATGAGTAATGAAGTATCCTGCTGTTTCATATCCTAAAATTCCCTCTTGAACAAAGTTATCTAAAATTTGAGAATCACAATCTGGATCAACAAAAAATTGACTTTGATTTGCTCTTTCAAAAGCTGTTTTTAAAAAGCATTGTTCCCTAGAAGGTTTTGATTTTTTTATTATATTATTCCATAACTTCTCTTTAAAATTAGAATAATTTAAGGTTTCTTTTTCATTATAATACCTTAAATATTCATTCAAATAAAAAGGATTTTTAATAAGGTCAAGTAATTTTGAGTCTTCTGGAAGAGAGAAATTGTATTTGGTTGATAAAATTTCCAGATTAGATTTATTTAAGTTTTTTATATCTAAATTAAATGGATTAATATTGTATATTTCAATAAATTGATAATTCAAATCTTCTAGATAATTGTTTCGAGTCGTGAAAATTAGCTTCCAGTTATTTTTAATTAAATTTAAAAGAAACTCCTTAAAAAGATCAGTATTCTGAAGTTCTAATAATTTTTCAGCAGAATCAATAACAACAATTTTAATTTTTTCACTATCATGAAAATCAATGAAATCTCTAAAATTTAGCCCATTAAATAGGTCATTTATATTGTTAGTATTGAATTCATTAGCTTTAAAAACATAAAAAGGAGTTTCATTTCCTATTTTTTTATAAAGATTTTTAATAACTGCTGTTTTACCAACTCCTCCAACACCACTTAAGATTAGTATTTGTTTCTGATTAAGTTCCTTCTCAATATTTTGTAAAATTTCATTCCGATCAATTTCTATTTTTTGATTATTAAAATCTATCTCAGTCTGAATTTCATGAAATAATGCATCATTATGCAATTTTTTTCCATTAACAAGGCCAATAATGCTTTGATCTAGGCTAAAGAAGTGTTGTGCAACGATTTTATTATCAATAGTAACAAAAGAAGATTCAAAAAAACTTTTAGTTCTCCAATCAATTTCAATTTGTAAATTTTCAGCTTCTTCTTCAATTTCAATTAGTCCCTTGGGCGGCTTTTTAGCTTTATCTTTGGGATCCCAGTTTTGTGCCCATTCTTGATTGGTATAAAAAATAATTTTTGTAATATTTGGATAATCACGGTTAGTTCGTTTGATGGTATCAATAATATCCTTTTTATGGGATGATAAAGTAGAATCATAGAATTTAGATTGCCATCCAATTACTTCCTCGTCTTGAATAACAGGATCTGTCTCGATTCCGGATTGATTTTTATAACGAAAAATACCAAAAGGTTGATGGAATTCATTACAAAAAAGTAAATTACAAAACCATTCAAAGTTGTCTTGAGGATTTTCACTAAATTTTGCTCTAAATTTGTCCCAGTTTGGTTTAATAATATCCATAAACTAAATCTCCTAATAATTACTTATTCAACACATCCTAATCCGATTACACTTATCCACAATCCCCACTAACTCCTCATAACTAAACAAATCCAGTGGATTCTCATCCTCAAAGGGTGGCCCACCGAGATCCTTCATTTCAATGTGTTTTCTCTCAGAGAAGACTTTCTTCAGTAACATTAGAAATTCGACCTGGCGGGAGGTGTAATGCACATTCTCCACTATGTAATCATTAAATCTCTTCTCAATTATCATCCTTGGATCGTCATCACGGGAGAGGCCAATAATATCTCTTAGGAATTGTAAAAAGTCAATATTTTGCTGTTTTTGAATGTATTCTATGGTTATTTCTGGTTTTAGAGATGATAGTTCCCTTTCTAAATCCAGTAACTCCCCGGAATTAATACCCTGGCCCTCTTTTAATTTGCGAACTGATTCATTTCTTTCTAAAAGGCGTTTAAGTTCCTCGTCTTCCTGGACTTCTTTTTCAAACTTCTTCCAGTCAGTAATTACATCGGCCACAGGTATATCAATAATGCCATTTCCTGTGGGTTCAAAGTACTTCATTAATGGTGCTACTTCTATAACCAAAAATTCCACATCTTCAAAGGTTAAATCTTCCCAGAATTCACTCTGCCTGGCCCTTATTAGTTGGGGTTTCTTCTCGCTAATTACCTGGAGGTTGTCCTTTTCCATGACATTACTTATCATGAAGACCACTTCCCGGCGTATTTTATCTATTTTTTCCTTATCACGATCCAGAATACACTCAAAGAGTTTTTCTGATTTCAATATAAATGAGGAAACTTTAGAATTAGAGCCAAACTGGGTAATCATTAAAGGAGATATTTCCTCAATTAAGGGATCCACAAAGTCCTCTAAATCATCACTATTTTTAATCTTGGAAATTATAGATGCTTTTTCCCTTACTAAAAAGAACTCCTCATTCAACTCATCCATGGTAACTCTAATTTTTCCAGTAATCAGTTCCTTCTGAGAGTGAGTTAAATTTTTATCTAATAGAGCCACCCGGTTGTTAAAGATGGTGGTTAAAACATCGTTAGGCACACCGGTTCCTTTTCCCCTTTCCAGTTCATGGTATTCTATATTGGAATGGCCCCCAATCATGAAATCAAATATTAGGAAATCATTCTTCTTACCCGAAGGCAGCCAATCTTTGTGCTTGCAGGCCTGTAAATTCCGTGTTCCCCGGCCCAGCATTTGCCAGAATCTTATGGGTGAATAGACTGGTTTTACAAATACCAGGTTGCAGATTTCTGGAATGTCCACCCCAGTATCCAGCATTCCCACTGATAGGGCAACTCTGGGATTAGACAGCTTTTTAAAGCGTTCCACTTCATCGTCACTGCGTGCCATGTTGGATGTTATAACCTGCACCTCATCAGAGAATTTAGGGAATAATTCTCCAAAAACCTTTTTCATGTGTTTGGCATGGTTGCGGCTGGCACAGAAGAAAATAGACTTGGCTGGTTTTCCCTCATCTGATTTATAGCAATGCTCCATGAAACTTTTAATTATGAGGGCATTGGTCTTATCATCCATGAATACCCGGTCAAATTGAGAACCAGTTAATTCCAACTCATCAGGATCCACTTTTTGTCTTCTTAAATGGTCTTTAAGAAACTTATCCAGATTTTCCTGTTTTATTCCTTCATTTAAAACCTTGGTAGAGATAATATGGGCAAAATAGGGAACTAAAACACCGTCCCGCACCGCCTCATCATAAGCATATTCCACGGTGGCCTTACCAAATAAATCAAAGGTACTCTGAGTTTCCCTCTCACGAGGAGTGGCCGTTAAACCAATTTTTATACAATCAAAGTACTGATAAATGAGATTATTCCTATCGTAAATGGAACGGTGGGCCTCGTCAAAAACAATTAAATCAAAAAATCCAGGGGAAAATTTTTCAAATAAACGAGTTTCCTTGCCCTGCATTAAAGTCTGGACCGTGGTAACATATAATCGGCTGTTATCATTGAATCCGTCCCTTAAATCAGCCACCGGCTCAGTGAAATATTTTTTAAAACCATTATCCTTGGCCTGTCTTACCAGAGCTACCCTATCAGCAATAAATAAGACATTTCGCACCACATTGGACTTAATCAGTAAATCAATGATGGCCATGGCCACCCTAGTCTTTCCTGTACCCGTGGCCATTTCAATTAATGCTGTTCTATGGCATTCAGCAAAGTGTTCTGATAATTTTCTCACAATCTGCACACTGCGGGGCCTATCCACAATATGAGTATTTAATTTAACACCACGAGGGTCTTTACGGTTTTTATAAAGGTCCCTTCGTCTTTTTAAATCACTCTGGGAAAAGGGGCCACTAACTTTCCTTTCAATACCATATTCATCAATTAAAACCCATTTTTGGCCGTTGGTTAGAAAAATAGGTACCTTATAGTCAATTTGGGATTCAATGTCCTGGGCATAGCTGCGAGCCTGTATCCGGCCAATATCTGGATCTTTAGAAAACCTTTTGGCCTCAATGATGGCCAGAGGTGTGTAATCTTCATCCAGTAGAACGTAATCAATAAATCTATCCACACCACGTTCCACTGAACCATTAAAATAAATAAAATTCTTATTTTTAAAATTAGATTTAACTGAATTGACTTCTTCTTTAATATACTTCTCAAGCCAACCTGTTCGTTTTAATAAAGGATCAATATACTCTTTTCTGGTTTTATGTTCACTAATCTGTGATACATCATCAGTATAAGAGTCCATAATTAGTTAAATGTAATACTAATATTTAAAAATTGTCTTATAGTTTAGAGCAATCATTTACAATTCCAATACATCACCAATTTAATATTCTACAAAACCAAATTAATTAATAATACTAATAATATTCATCCAATTATCTCAAAAAAAGGAGAAAGCCACCTGTCCAAACCAATCCCACCCATATTCATATCACACGGGGCCCCTACCTGACCTTAGAAGACATTCCGGCCAGAACATTCCTTAAAGAGCTGGGAGTGAAATATAAAAATATCAAGGCCGTTTTATGTATCTCTGCCCATTGGGAGACTTCGGTGCCTGAGGTGACCACCAATCCTTCACCTAATACCATACATGACTTTTATGGATTTCCTGAAGAACTCTATGAAATCAAATACTGGGCCCCTGGTTCACCAGATTTAGCAAGGAAGACCTACAACATAATAGAGAACGCAGGCCTGGAAGCTTTGAAAAACCATGACCGGGGCTTCGATCACGGGGCGTGGGTTCCCATGAACTTAATGTTTCCCGAAGCTGATGTTCCTATCATTCAACTATCTATACAACACCACATGAATCCGGCCCGGCATATGAATTTAGGAAATGCTATTAGTGAATTAAAAAATGAAGGAATTTTGATTATGGGTAGTGGTGGGGCCGTGCATCCCCTTGGTTATGCATCCTTTAGAGTTGGAGCACAGCCGGACCAGTGGGCCATAGATTTTGAGGCCTGGTTGACTGAGGCAGTTACTAGTGGTGATGAGGATTCTCTTTTAAACTACAGAAGAATATCACCTTATTCTGAGAGGGCCCATCCGTATCCGGACCATTTCATGCCACTTTTAACTGTTTTTGGAGCTGCGGATAATAAAGAAGGAGAAGTGGCCCATAAAAGTTGGTATGCTGGTGATTTAGGTATGGGGGCCTATATTTTTGATGATTAAGTTAATTAAATAATTCTTATTTTCAAATTTAAAGTGATAAATGATTTAAAAAAATTTTATATAAATAATTCTATTTTTTTATTTAAAAAGTCATTTAATATGTTTATTTTAAAAAATAAAGTTATTAAAACATTATTTCATTGAAAATATTTTTTTTACAAAATCACTGTATTTAATAATGAAAATAGAAAAATTATATTTATAAATTCTAATTGGTATCTCCATGAAAAAAATTATAATAATTTTAATGATTATTTCTATCATTCTAATGGCTATCAGCTGTGCTTCAGCCAGTGATTCTAATCAAATCATAAAGCTCAAGGCCCCCACTAAAGGAGTTTATTTAGCTGCTTTTCCTGATTTTGGAGGTCCCGAAGATGCAGTAACTGCTAAAAGAATTGCAGCCTTTAAGAAAATGACTGGTCAGACCATAGTGTGGGCCGCCTTCTCAGATAACTGGGGAAAGAGTAAAATTACTTTCCCATCCAAGGCAGTTAAGACTATTCACCAGGCAGGTCTAGTGCCTTACATCCGTTTAATGCCCCGCAGCACATTAGAAGATTCTTATTCCAAACCCGACCGAGTTTATAGCTTAGACAATATTATAAATGGGAAATTTGATCCACAACTTAGAAAATGGGTCCGAGATGCTAAAAATTCTAATATTCCCATGATTATTGATTTTGCCCCGGAAATGAATGGTGACTGGTTCCCTTGGAGTGGGAAACTAAATGGGGCAGGAACTAAGAATAAATATGGAAACCTTAATTTGGCTGATGGGCCTGAAAAATACAGGGATGCTTACAGACACATAATAACCATATTTAGACAGGAAAAGGCCACTAAGATTACCTGGGTGTTCCATGTGGATGCCTATAACACACCTGAAAAGTCTTGGAACAAATATAAGGCCTATTATCCTGGTGACAGTTATATTGATTGGATAGGAGTCAGTGTTTATGGAGCACAAACACCATCTGAAGACTGGGAAACTTTTAATCAAGTTATGAGCAGTTCATATCCTCAACTTACCAAAATATCCTCTAAAAAGCCACTGGCCGTTTTGGAGTTTGGAGTTACTGAAAGGGGAACTAAAAAAGCTAAATGGATAAGTGATGCACTTGTTTCTATTAAAAAAGGAAAATATCCTCGAATTAAGGCCATGAGTTATTGGCATGAAAACTGGGAGAATTCTGATGGAAGCATGTCTCGTTTAAGACTTGATTCATCTAAAAGTGCATTAAATACTTATAAAAATTCAATTAAAAGTTCATTCTTTGTTAAGAAAGCCCAATTTACTTAAATTAACAATTATTTCTTTTTTTAATAAATAATTCCCATTATAAAACAATAAAGCAAGCAAATAGGATAATTATTTCTTTTTTTACTTTTCATATAAAATAAATGAATTCAATTAAAAACAATAAACCGAGCATATGAATTAAAATAAATAAGAGGGGTCTTATTTATTGTTTATTTATCTATTATTTATTCAGCAGACGCTGCTTCAACAACATCTGCCGGATTTACAAATAATAATACAAATCCATCAATAACCAGACTGATACCAATTATAATGGCCAAATAGTATGGATCTAGTGCGTAAGCGCCTAAAATAATGTAAAGAATACCCATTATCACTAGTAAGGCGTTTGATCCTTTGTGTACGGTGTGTTCACGGGCAAAGAATCCCATGATACCGGCAATAATCAAGAAGAAACCACCAAAGTAGAACCAGAAGCTTGCTAAGAAGCTTAAAGCTAGAATATTACCGAATAAAGCTAGTCCTACAAAAATTGCTAGAATCCCTAATATTAAATAGGCAATACCCATTCCTTTGCTTGCTCCCCAAGCATGGAAACCTAAAGAAAGCAACCAAATACCGATTAATAGTACGGTTAATCCAGCAAGCACACTGACAGTGAATACTGAAAACAATGGGAATACCATGACTAAAATACCTAAAATTATAGCTAAAATACCTAAAAGAGAATTATTGGTCATCAAATCTCACCTCCAATATGTGCCCCTCTTAATATTTATTATTGTTAGTCATTTCTCATATTTTAAATATAATCATTTAATTCTCCAGTTAAAATCAGGTTTCTTGGTTTAGTGACTAAAAGCCATTTATAAAAAATATTTAGAATTAGAAATAAAAATTAAAGTGAAAAAATAAAGAAAGAGAAAGAAAAACCCAAAAATAAGGGGTTGTAAAGTTTAGGGGTGTTGGAACTTTTGAAAAAAATATTTGAAAAATTTATTTTCTGGATTTTAATGGAGTCTAATTCAAAATTAGCCTAGTTAAATATAAGTATTAGGTGAGA
>JAHFBZ010000027.1:20321-25912 GCA_023249725.1 Methanobacteriaceae archaeon | reverse complement strand
TTACAAATAAATTAAATTCCCCTATTATTAAATTTTATCAAAGAATTATATAACTCGGAAATACTATTTCGTATTTCATTAATTATTAATTTTAGCTTGAGATAAGTATTTCATTTTATAATAATTTTAGTCTATAATCAATAATTATAAAAAATTTACTTTAAACATTTAGTAGTAACATAAATATAATAATTATCAAAATATTAAAGATTTGGAGATAAAAATGTTAATTGGAGTTATATCAGATACCCACATACCCGACCGGGCTTCAGAAATTCCTGAAGTAGTTTTCAACATATTTAAAAATGTTGAAATGATTTTTCATCTAGGGGACTTAACTTCACCCCATATAAAAAATGATTTAGAAAAAATAGCACCAACATACTGTGTTCAAGGGAATATGGACCGATATAATGGCCTTAATATTCCTAAAAATAAAATAATTGAGGTTGAAGGTATTAAAATCGGCCTGAACCATGGCGAAGTTTTTCCTCGGGGAGATACACAACAATTAAAATACATTGCTATGGAGCTGGATGTTAAAGTTTTAATTACAGGCCATACACACCAGGCGTTTATAAAGGAAATTGGAAACATTTTGCTTTTAAATCCCGGCAGTCCAACTGCTCCCAGACTTACTGATCCAACAGTAATGGTTTTAGATGTTAAAAATGGGCAAGTAAATGCTAAAATCATCAAAATAGGAGATCCAATGTGTAAAGCACTGAATTTTGAAGGCAATGAAAATATTGAATAGTTTAGTTATAGTTGAAAATTTAGTTTATAGTTTAAAATGAATTTAAACTTATTAATCTATAATTAATCTCTTAATTTAAAATTATAGGCTTAATCAAACAAGTAGCACAACCACCGGAAATAAATAAAAAATAACATAAGTAGGTTAAATAAAATGGGAAAACGTTGGCAAGTAGAAAAGAAAAAAGAACACTATTATAAAAGTGCTAAGAAAGAAAATTACCGTTCTAGAGCATCTTATAAATTAATTCAACTAAATAAAAAATTTAGAGTTATTAAAGATGGAGATCATGTTGTTGATTTAGGAGCTGCGCCGGGAGGATGGTCACAAGTAGCCCTAGAAAAGGTAGGGGAAACCGGAACCGTTCTTGGTGTTGATTTGCAAAAAATAAAACCATTTGACGAAGAAAATTTCATTTTCATTCAGGGCGATTTTACATCATCTGAAACTCAAAAAGAAATATATGAATCCCTAAATGGAAAAGCTGAAGTCATTATATCGGATGCTGCTCCTTCACTTTCTGGAATTAAAGACATTGACCGAATAAGAATCATGGATCTAGCAGATAATGTGAATAAAATAGCAGCTAATCTTCTTAAGCCAAAAGGAGCACTTATAATGAAAACATTTCAAGGCCCTGAATTTCCAGAACTGCTAAAAAAACTGAAAAATGAATTTAATGTGGTCAAAACTACTAAACCCGCTTCCTCGCGAAAACTCAGCTCTGAAATGTATATCATTGGAAGAGGCTTTAAAGGGGTTAAAGGGGTTAATGAAAAATTTGACCAAAATTAAATTATCAATATTTAAAATTAAAAGAATAATTAAGAAATAATTAAGAAAAAATTTGTAAAAAATAATTTTTGAGTGGAATAAGAATTAAATTTGACTTCTTAAATCACTCAAACTCTGTTTAGCGACCTGTAGTTGGTCTTTAGCAATTTTAATCCGTTCATTAACTACTGAATCTGATTTTCCAGTTGATAATGCACTATCAACATCATCAATAGCTGATTTAGTTTTCACTAATTCTAATTCAGCAGATATATAAGCTTTTTTCAGTTTATCACTACTGCCTTGATTTATATCCTTTTTGACCGAATCATATTGTATCTTAAGCGCAGAATAATCTGAATTTAGTGCTGCAAGATCATCATAAGCAGATCCACTATCTACTCCCAATGAAATTCCTTGCGAAATTTTGTCAAATCCAATATATGCAAATAGAAGTACTGTGGCCACAATCATGATAACTCCTAAAATAGAAATGGTCATGGATGTAACTCTAAATAAGTTTAATCTTGATTTTTTCATTTAATCACCTTAAGCTATAATATATGCAATTCCAGTTCCTTAATTAATAATGGTTATTTTAAACTAGTTTTAAGATTTAATAACTAATATAATGATTAATCTAATAGAATAATAAATTATTAATACATAATAGTCCTATTAATTCATTTTACAATAAAAATTTTCTGGTATTTAATTTTAGTATTTTTTTGCTCTCTAGTAAAGAATTTATAATCTAAGTATAATATATTTGACCAATGACAACTTCCGATAAAACAAAAACATCACTGGCCAAATTCGAGGAATTTTTCTCAACAAAGTACAAAGATAATGTTTTCGAAGCATTAGAGAAATATCCGGACCAGAGATCCATAGTAGTTGATTACTTGGATTTAGAAATGTTTGATCCAGATTTAGCTGATCTTTTAATTGAAAAACCCGAAGAAGTAATTAAAGCTTCAAGAAAAGCCATAAAAAATATTGATCCCTTGCGAAAAAACGCAGATTTGAATATTAGATTAGAGAATGTAACCAATAACATACCTTTAAGATTTCTTAGAAGTAAATTTATAGGTAAATTCATTTCAGTGGATGGTATTGTCCGTAAAACTGATGAAATACGCCCCAGAATTGTTACTGCTACCTTTGAATGCAGGGGATGCATGCGTTTACACGAAGTTACCCAAAGTAGCAATATGATAACTGAACCATCTCTTTGTTCTGACTGTGGTGGCCGTTCTTTCCGTTTACTGCAAGAAGAATCGGAATTTATGGATACTCAAACAGTTAAGGTTCAAGAACCACTGGAAAATCTTTCTGGTGGAGATCAACCACGACAAATACTAATTGTATTAGAAGACGATTTGGTAGATACTCTAACCCCTGGAGATATTGTAAGAATAACCGGAACTCTGAGAACGGTTCGAGATGATAAAACAAAAAGGTTTAACAATTTTATTTATGGTAATTACACTGAGCACATAGAACAAGAGTTTGAAGAGCTACTGGTTTCACCAGAAGACGAAGAGAAGATTAAAGAACTAGCTGCAGATCCTAATATCTATGATAAAATTATAAAATCCACTGCCCCATCCATCCACGGTTATAGGGATGTTAAAGAGGCCATTGCCTTGCAACTATTTGGTGGTGCTGGAAAAGAACTGGATGATAAGACTCGCCTAAGAGGAGATATTCACGTTCTTATTGTGGGAGATCCAGGTATTGGTAAATCCCAGATGCTTAAATATGTCTCAAAGCTAGCCCCACGAGGTATTTATACCAGTGGTAAAGGTACAAGTGGGGTGGGACTTACTGCAGCTGCTGTTAGAGATGAATTTGGTGGATGGTCCCTAGAAGCCGGTGCTTTAGTATTAGGAGATAAGGGAAACGTTTGTGTGGACGAACTGGACAAGATGAGAGATGAAGATCGTTCAGCCATTCACGAGGCCTTGGAACAGCAAACCATAAGTATTGCTAAAGCAGGAATTATGGCCACCTTAAACTCAAGGTGTTCAGTACTAGCGGCGGCCAACCCTAAATTCGGCCGTTTTGACAGTTATAAATCCCTTGCCGAACAGATTGATTTGCCTTCTACCATTCTTTCTCGTTTTGACTTGACTTTTGTAGTGGAAGATAAGCCCGAAGAGGAAAAGGATAGAAGTTTGGCCCGTCACATTTTAAACACACACAAAGAAGACAATATGTATTTTGAGATTGACCCCGAACTTCTAAGAAAATATATTGCTTATGCAAGGCGTAATATTCACCCGGTTCTTACAGACAGTGCCATGGATGTATTAGAGGAATTTTACGTTTCCATGAGAAATAGTTCCATTGATGATGATTCACCAGTACCTATTACTGCCCGACAGTTAGAAGCAATTATCCGGTTATCTGAGGCCAGCGCTAAAATAAAGCTGAAACCAGAAGTAGATGCCGAAGATGCACATAAGGCCATTAAATTAACTAAGGCCTGTTTAAAACAGGTTGGAATGGATCCTGAAACCGGGAAAATTGATATTGACAAAGTAGAAGGAAGATCACCTAAATCTCAAAGAGATAAATTTAATACCCTACTAGCACTTGTAACTGAATTATCCGATGAATATGGTGGACATGCACCAACCAATATTCTTATATCTGAGATGATAGATAGATACAATGTAAGCGAAGAGAAAGTGGAAGAGTTAATAAGACTCCTCTTGGAGAAAGGATCTATATTTGAGCCTTCCAATGGTTATCTCAAAATTGTATAACCCTTTTTAACTTTTGAAATTTAATTTTGCACGTATTTGCGATTAAATTCATTTTAAACACCACATTCTATTTAAATTTTATTTACCCTATTTGGAGGTATTATTATGAGTGATTATGATAAATTATTAGACCGGGCCATTGAACAACTGCCCCCAGAAGTATTTGAAACTAAACGTTTCAGCGTCCCTAAAGCTTATTCTGTAATTCAAGGAAACAGAACTTTCATCCAGAATTTCAGAGAAATAGCAGATGCTATGAACCGAGACCCTCAGCACTTATTAAAGTTCTTATTAAGAGAATTAGGTACTGCTGGAAACCTGGAAGGTGGGAGGGCCATCATGCAGGGAAAATTCACTCATTTTTTAATAAATGAGCGATTAGAGGATTATGTTCAAAAATTCGTTATGTGCCATGAGTGTAATAGGCCAGATACCAAAATCATCAGAGAAGATCGTATATTTTTACTCAAATGTGCGGCCTGTGGTGCTAAAGCCCCTCTAAAAACTCTCTAATCAATATTATTTAAAAAAATTATTATTTAAATTATTTTTAAATCATATTTTTAATTAATATTTTAATTAATAATTTAATTAATAATTTAAATTATAATTCCTCTATTAGACAAAAGTTTTTAGTATTAAATCTTTAATTGAGTCCTTTTTTATTGATTGAATAATTTTAGAATGTTATTATATAATTAAAAATTATATAATTAAAATATTGTATTAATTTAAATACGAATTTTGAAGGTAAATATTTATGTTTTGTCCACAATGCGGTAGCACCGATAAAGAAATGATTGAAGGTATTTGTAAAGTCTGTTTTTTAAAGGATTTTCAATTAATTTCACTCCCAGATAAAATAGAAGTTGTAGTGTGTGCTCACTGCCATTCGAATCTCAAAGAAGGCAAATGGAAAGAATTAGGACTGCCTGAAGAAGAAATTATTTATCAGGCCCTGGAAGCAGCTATTGAAATTAAAGAAATAGTTGAAAATCCAGAAATAGATCTGGAAATACTCAAAATGAGAGGTTCCATTGCAGAATGCTTGATTCATGTTAAAGGATCCGTTATGGGTGAGGCATTAAGCCAGGAATATCATGCAAATGTTCGACTTAATAAAAGCGTCTGCCCAGACTGCAGTAAATTCAATTCTGGTTATTATGAAACAGTTATTCAATTAAGAGCTGACAAGCGCCATTTAAGTAAAGCAGAAATAGAATCTGCCGATAATGTAGTTAATGAAACACTGACCCGTATGTGGGAAAAAAGCCGTATGGCATATC